>JAICUS010000262.1 GCA_025935735.1 Solirubrobacteraceae bacterium
CGAGCGGGCGCTGCGCCGCGCCCGCGAGTCCGCGGGCGAGTACGTCGGCCAGGAGAGCTTCATGTCCGCCGGCGAGATCCGGGCGCTGGCCGCGCGGGCGGGCATCGGCCCGGGCGTCTCGGTGCTGGACGTGTGCTGCGGTACCGCGGGGCCGGGTGTCCTCGTGACCCGCGACCGCGGTTGCCGCTACCTCGGCGTGGACGGCAGCGCAAGCGCCATCGCGCTGGCCCGCGCGCGGGCCGGCGACCTGCCGTGCTCGTTCGTCGTGGGGGACGTGCCGCCGCTGCCGGCGGGCCAGTTCGACGTCGTGCTCCTGCTCGAGACGATGCTGGCCTTCCGGGACAAGGACGCGCTGGTGCGCGCGGTCGCCGACGCGTTGGCGCCGGGTGGCCGGTTCGCGTTCACGCTCGAGGAGGGCAAGCCGCTGACGGCGGCCGAGCGCGCGGCGATGCCCGACGCTGACACGGTATGGCTCACGCCGCTCGACGAGCTGGAGGCGTCGCTGGCTTCCGCCGGCCTCGCCGTGGGGTGGGTGGAGGACCACAGCCGCGCGCATCGGGCGCAGGCTCTCGCCCTCGCCGAGGCGTTCGCCGCCGATGGCGCGGCCATCGCCGCGGTCGTCGGCGACCAAGCGCTCGACGAGCTGCTCGCCGCGCACCGGCTGTGGGTGCGCTGGCTCGATTCGGGGCGCGTGCGCAAGCTGGCGGTCGTGGCGGCGCCGGCGAACGGCGGCTGGGTAGGGGAGAGGTCCCTCCGCAGCGGCCGAGGTGGGGCGTGTCGGGTTCCTCGGGCTCAGGCCGACAGAGGCGACACGCGCCGCCCGCGGGCGGACCCGGTGTCGGGTTCCTCGGGCTCAGGCCGACAAAGGCGACACGCGGCCCGGCGCCCCGCTCGGGGCTGACCACTTCCCTACCCAGCGCGGTTCGCCGGTCCTACCGCACCCGCTCCAAACCAGCGACCCGGCAGCCCTCTTCCAACCGCGACAGCCCGAACGCCTCGACCGGCCCCAACGCGCCCGCACCCGAGACGTGCTGCTGCGCCGCCCACGCCATGAACGCCGCGGTGAACTCGTAGCCGTCCACGCCGGCCACGTTCACCTGCGACAGCCGCTGGCCGGACGCCGCGAACGCCTCGGCGGCGATCCACGAGCGGCCGCCCGGGGTGGTGCCCGGCTCGGGGTCCGGGACCAGGCCGGCCACGCGCTCGCCCACCGCCTGCATCGCCGCGCGCGAGCCCGGGACGCGCGTGACGAACGACCCGACCCACGAGCCCACCTGCAGCGGCCGGGCCAGCGGCCCGAACCAGCCGAGGTACACGTTGACCTCGCGCAGCCCCGGAAAGGCGGCCGGCAGCGAGAAGTGCTCAGCGCCGCCGACCGAGATCGCCGGCCGCTCGCGCCCGGCCACGGAGAACGAGCGGACGCGCTCCGCCGAGCGAACGGGGACCATCCGGCCGCCGCGGAACGCGTGGCCGTCGGACAGCATCGCGCCGACCGACGACACCTTCGTGCCCGCCGACAGCGAGTTGACCATCCCGCCGAGCGCGTAGTAGCCCACGTCCACGCGCACGGCGTCCTCACCGGCCTCGGACGCCGCCAAGGCGCCCGCCAGCGCCCCCGGGACGTAGTCGTAGCCCATCGCGGTCATCAGCCGCGCGCCCGACCGCGCCGCCGGCTCGCCCAGCTCGCCGAACACCCGGCGGATGAACTCGGGCTCGCCGGTCGAGTCCAGATACGTGCAGCCGGCGGACACCGCCGCCCGGACCGCCGGGCCGCCCCATTTAGCGAACGGGCCGACGGTCGACACGAGCACGTCGTCCGCCGACTCGACCAGCTCGAACACGGTGTTCTGGCGCAGCGCGTCGCCGCGCGCGACCTCGAGCCCGCCCAACGAAGCCGCCAGCTCCTCCAGGCGCGACACGTTGCGCCCCGCCAGCACGGGCCGCGCGCCGGAGGACACGAGCCGCTCGGCCACCAGGCGCCCGGTGTAGCCGGTGGCGCCGAACACGACGATGCGCCGATCCATGCCGCCTCGGAGCCTACCGAGCGACGCCGGTCGCAAAGCCGCTTACTACCATGCATGTCAACGACTACCGAAGCGTCAAGACGATGCAGAGGGCCCGCCGCACCGAGCGCGGGCGCAGAGAAAGGGACATATGTCTGAAGTGCACCGGGTCGCCGTCGAGATCGGCGGGACCGAGATCGCCTTCGAGACCGGGAAGATGGCCAAGCAGGCCTCCGGGGCGGTCGTGGTGAGCGCGGGCGACACCGTCGTCCTGGCCACGGCCACGGCCGGCAACCTGCGCGACGTCGACTTCCTGCCGCTGACGGTGGACGTCGAGGAGCGGATGTACGCCGCGGGCAAGATCCCCGGCTCGTTCTTCAAGCGCGAGGGTCGCGCCGGCGAGAAGGCGACGCTGATCGCCCGCATGATCGACCGGCCGCTGCGCCCGCTGTTCCCCAAGGGATGGCGCCGTGAGACGCAGCTCGTCGGCCTCACGCTCTCCGTGGACCAGGTCCACACCTACGACGTCCTCGCGATGAACGGCGCGTCCGCCGCGCTGATGATCTCCGACATCCCGTTCCCGACGGCCGTCGGCGCGGTGCGGATCGGCAAGGTCGACGGCAACTTCGTCATCAACCCGACGGAGGAGCAGCTCCAGACCGCGGACATGGACCTCGTGGTCGCGGGCACCGAGGAGGCCATCCTGATGGTCGAGGCCGGCGCCAACGAGGTGCCCGAGGCCGAGATCCTGGACGCGCTGGACATCGCGCACGGCGCGATCAAGAAGCTGACGGCCGCGCAGAACGAGCTGCGCGAGAAGGCCGGCAAGCCGAAGCTCCAGATCGACGTCCCGAAGGCCCCCGCGGGCCTGATGGACGAGATCGCCGCCTCCCATGGCGCCGCGCTGGACCAGGCGACGTCCGTGGAGGACAAGCTGGAGCGCCAGAACGCGACGAAGGCCGTCGAGGAGGCCGTGCTCGTGCAGTACAGCGGCGACGCCGACGCGCCGACGTACGCCGAGTACCGCCAGAACGCGCAGCTCGCGTTCGACGCGCTGGAGAAGAAGATCATCCGCGAGCGGATCGCCGTCCACAAGAAGCGCCCGGACGGCCGCTCCGAGCGCGAGATCCGGCCGATCACGGTCGAGGTCAAGCCGCTGCCGCGCACGCACGGCTCCGCGCTGTTCACCCGCGGCCAGACGCAGGCCCTGTCGGTCGTCGCCCTCGGCACGACGCGCGAGGAGATGCGCCTGGACAACCTCGGGCTGGAGACCTCCAAGCGCTACTTCCACCACTACAACTTCCCGCCGTTCTCCGTCGGCGAGGCGGGCTTCATGCGCGGTCCCAAGCGCCGCGACATCGGCCACGGCGCGCTGGCCGAGCGTGCCCTGGTGCCGATGATCCCGAGCCAGGAGGACTTCCCGTACACGATCCGCGTCGTGTCGGACATCCTCGAGTCCAACGGCTCGTCGTCGATGGCCTCCGTGTGCGGCTCGTCGCTCAGCCTCATGGACGCCGGCGTGCCGCTCAAGCGGCCGGTGGCCGGCATCGCCATGGGCCTGATCAAGGAGGGCGACGCCTACACGATCCTGTCCGACATCGCCGGCGTGGAGGACCACCTCGGCGACATGGACTTCAAGGTCGCCGGCACCGAGAAGGGCATCACCGCCCTGCAGATGGACATCAAGATCACCGGCGTCACGTTCGAGATCATGCGCGACGCGCTCGAGCAGGCGCACGAGGGCCGCACGTTCATCCTCGGCAAGATGCACGAGGCGATCGAGGCCCCGCGCGAGCAGCTGTCCGAGTTCGCCCCGCGCATCAGCTCGATCCAGATCGACCCGGAGAAGATCGGCCTGCTGATCGGCAAGGGCGGCGAGACGATCCGCTCGCTCCAGGAGGAGTACGAGTCCCAGATCGACGTCAACGACGAGGGCCAGGTCCTCGTCTACGCCGTGACCGGCGCCCAGGGCGACGCGCTGGTCGAGCGCATCCGCTCGATGACCAAGGAGGTCGAGGTCGGCGACGAGTACAAGGGCAAGGTCGTCAAGACCACGACCTTCGGCGCCTTCGTCGAGCTGGCCAAGGGCACCGACGGCCTGCTGCACATCTCCAACGTCTCGCCGGGCAACCGCGTCGGGACGGTCGAGGAGGTGCTCAACAAGGGCGACGAGATCGCCGTCCGCGTCGTCGAGGTCGACAAGGAGCGCGGCCGCATCGGGCTGCGCCTGGCCGAGGACCCCGACATCGCCGGCAAGACCGCCGAGGAGCTGGCCGCCGTCGGCACCGGCGACCCGACGATGGGCGGCGGCGGCGGAAGGGAGCGCGGCGGCCCGCGGCGCGACCGCAACGGCCGCGGCGGGCGCGACCGCGACCGCGACGGCCGCGGCGGGCGCGACCGCGACCGGTCGCGCGGCGACCGCGACCCGGATCGACGGTCATAGCCACCCACCGCATCACGGAGCTCGACTCGGGGCTGCGGATCGTCACGGAGCACATGCCCTCCGTGCGGTCCGCGGCCCTGGGCTTCTTCGTGGCCACCGGCTCGCGCGGCGAGACGGCGGCCGAGGCCGGGCTCTCGCACTTCCTCGAGCACCTGCTGTTCCGGGGCACGGACCGCTACGCCTCGGCGGAGATCGACCAGCTGTTCGACGGCATGGGCGCCGAGCTCAACGCCGGCACCGACAAGGAGAGCACCGCGGTCTACGCCCGGATGCTCGACCAGCACCTGCCGGCGGCCTTCGACGTGATGGCCGACATGGTCTGGCGCCCGGCGTTCAAGGACGTCGACCCCGAGCGCGAGGTCGTGCTCGAGGAGATCGCCATGTACGAGGACGACCCGCAGGACACGGTGTTCGACGTCCTGGGGGAGGCGGTGTTCGGCGGCCACCCGCTGGGCCGCCCGATCATCGGCCGCGCGCCGGTGATCCGCGACACGCCCGCGGACGTGATCGCCGACTTCCACTCCCGCCGCTACGTGCCGCGCAGCGTGGTCATCGCCGCGGCCGGCAACGTCGACCATGACGCGATCGTCGAGCTGGCCACGCGCACGGCCCGCGACGGCGAGGGCTCGGCCCCCGCGCCCGACCCGGCGCCCGCGGACCCGCAGGCCACCGTGCGCTTCCTGCGCAAGGACACCGAGCAGTGCCACGTGTGCCTCGGCGGGCTCGGGCTGCCGCGCGGCGACGACCGCCGCTTCGCCGCCCGCGTGCTGGACGCGATCTTCGGCGGGCTCTCCTCCTCGCGGCTCTTCCAGGCCGTGCGCGAGGAGCGCGGGCTGGCCTACTCGGTCTACTCGTTCGCCGGCCAGTACGCCGACACCGGGCAGATCGGGCTCTACGTGGGCACGCGCCCGGACAACCTGGCCGAGGCGATGCAGGTGGTCAGCGACGAGCTCGCGCGCCTGCGCGAGCAGCCGGCCACCGACGAGGAGCTCGTGCGCGCGCGTGAGAACGTCAAGGCGCGGGTCGTGCTCGGGCTGGAGTCCACCGGCGCGCGCATGCACCGGCTCGGCGGCTCGCTGCTGTTCGGCCTGCCGCTGCTGGACACCGACGAGGTGATGGCCCGCATCGACGCCGTCTCGCTGGACGACATGCGGGCGCTGGTCGACGAGCTGTGGCGCCCCGGCGCGCTGAGCGCCGCCGGCATCGGCCCCGACGAGGACAGCTTCCGCGCCGCCGTCGAGGGCGTCGCAGGGGAGCCGCTGCCAGCGTGATCCGCGTCGCCGTGGCCGGCGCCGCGGGGCGCATGGGGCGCACGGTGTGCGACGCGGTCGACGGCGCCGAGGATCTGCAATTGACCGGCCGGGCCGACCCGTCGCTCGGCGTCGCGCTGGACGACGTGCTGGGCGTCGCCGACGTGGTGGTCGACTTCACGCTGCCCGACCAGGCCGTGGCCAACGCCGCGCGGGCGGCCGCGGCCGGGGTGCACGTGGTCATCGGCACCACCGGCTGGGACGAGGCCGACCTGCGCGCGGCGCTGGCCGACGCGCCCGGCCGCGTGTTCGCCGCACCCAACTTCGCCATCGGCGCCGTGCTGATGATGCGCTTCGCCGCCGAGGCGTCCCGGCACATGGCCGCCGCGGAGATCATCGAGTACCACCACGCGGGCAAGCTCGACAAGCCTTCGGGCACCGCCGCGCGCACCGCGCGGCTGATGGAGGGCGACCCGCCGGTCCACTCCGTGCGGCTGCCCGGGGTGGTGGCCGACCAGGACGTGATCCTCGGCGACGTCGCCCAGACGCTGACCATCCGCCACGTCACCACCGACCGCACGAGCTTCATGCCCGGCGTCCTGCTGGCCGTCCGGCGCGTGGCCGAGCTGCCCGAGTCCCCGCTGATCGGGCTCGAGCGGCTCCTGTGGCCCTAGCACACCTCGTAAGCGTCACCGACCACGCCGTCGAGCGCTACCTGCAGCGGGTGCGCGGCGCGCTGGAGCCGCGCACGGAGATCGCCGCGCGCGTGGGGGAGGCCCTGCAGGCCGGGCGGACCGCTCCCGGGCGCCACGGGGCGACGCTCGTGCGCGACGTCAAGCGGCCGGATCTCGTCTACGTGTGCATGGAAGACCGCCCGCGCGGCGAACTGGTGGTCGTGACCCTGTGGGAAGAGGGGGAGAACCCCGCGGTGCCCCGCCGCTTCACCGACGCGCTATGACCCGGGACGTCAAGCTCAGCCACCCGGACAAGGTCCTGTTCCCCGACGACGGGCTGACCAAGGCGGACCTGGCCGGCCACTATGCCCGCGTGGCCGAGGCGATGCTCCCGCACGTCAAGGACCGGCCGATGAACCTGTGGCGCTGGAACAACGGCATCGACGGCGAGCGCGTCGTCCAGCAGTCGCTGCCCAAGGGCGCGCCGGACTGGGTCGCGCGCGTCGAGGTGCCGCGGCGCAAGGGCGGCAACATCTTCCACGGGCTGATCAACGACGCGCCGACCCTGCGCTGGCTGGCCCAGCAGAACTGCGTCACCCCGCACGTGTGGAACAGCCGGGCGGACAAGCTCGACCGGCCGGACCGGGTGGTCTTCGACCTCGACCCGACCGTCGAGGACTTCGCGGTCGTGCGGGAGGCAGCGCTGACGGTGGCCGAGGTCCTGCGCGAGCTCGGCGTCACGCCGTTCGCCATGGTGTCGGGCTCCCGCGGCATCCACGTCTACGCGCCGCTGAAGCGCACCCGCACGGCGGACGAGATCCGCGCGGCCGCCCAGACGGTCGCCGAGCGGGTGGTCGAGCGGCGCCCGGAGACGCTCACCACGGCCTGGCGCAAGGAGAAGCGCGACGACAAGATCCTCGTCGACGTCGCCCGCAACACCTACGGCCAGACCGTCGTCGCGCCCTACGCCGTGCGGGCGCTGCCCGGCGCGCCGGTGGCCACGCCGGTGAGCTGGGACGAGGTGGGCGACGCCGCGCTGCACCCCCAGGGATTCAAGCTGCGCGAGATGGGCGAGCGGCTGCGCGCCGCCGGCGATCCCTGGGCGGAGATGGAGTCCAGCGCCGCCACGCTCCCGCGCGACCTCTTCTGAGTGCCGGGCGTGCCATCCTTCCAGGCATGCGTCCGTTCGAAGGCCTGCTGACGGCCATGGTCACCCCCTTCCGCTCCGACGGCTCCGTCGACGAGGAGGCGGCGGTGGCGATCGGCCGGTACCTGTTGGCCGAGGGGTCGCACGGCCTGGTGGTCTGCGGCACCACGGGCGAGGCGGCGACGATGAGCGACGAGGAGCAGCTCTCGCTCGTCAGGCTGATCGTGGGCGAGCTGGGCGACGAGTGCACCGTGGTGATGGGCACCGGCTCCAACGACACGCGCCACGCCGTCCACCTGACCGAGCAGGCCGTCGAAGCGGGCGTGGACGCCGTCCTGTCGGTCACGCCGTACTACAACAAGCCCAGCCGCCGGGGCATGCTGGCCCACTTCCGCGAGGTGGCGCGCGCCGCCGGCGACACACCGGTGATCCTCTACAACATCCCCGGCCGCACGGCGACCAACATGCCGCCCGACCTGCTGGCCGAGCTGGCGCAGATCGACGGCATCGAGGCGGTCAAG
>JAICUS010000352.1 GCA_025935735.1 Solirubrobacteraceae bacterium
GGCCACGGACGCCGCGGCCGGCGCCGGCCCCTGCCCGCAGATCACCTTGACCGACGAGCCGTCCCACAGCAGCACCGGCAGGTCGCCGCCCGGCCCGTTCAGGTGCGGCTCGACGACCTGCAGCGCCAGGCCGGTGGCCACCGCCGCGTCGAACGCGTTGCCGCCGCCCTCCAGCACGGCCATCCCGGCCGCCGAGGCCAGCCAGTGGGTCGAGGCGACCATGCCGAACGTACCGCTGAGTTCCGGGCGCGTGGTGAAGCTCATGGCTCGGTAGTCTGGCGCGCCGCATGCCGGCACAGCTCATCGACGGGAAGGCGATCGCCCAGCAGGTGCGCGCCGAGGTGCGCGCGGACGTCGAGAAATGGGTCGCCGCGGGGCACGAGCCGCCGGGGCTCGCAACGGTCTTGGTGGGCGACGATCCGGCCTCGGCGATCTACGTCGGGGGCAAGCAGCGGGCGAGCGCGGAGGTCGGCATCCGCGGCTTCGATCACCGGCTGCCCCAGGACGCCTCGCACGCCCAGGTCGAGGAGCTGCTGGGGCAGCTGTACGCGGATCCGGCCGTGTCCGGCATCCTGCTCCAGCTGCCGACGCCGCCGCAGGTCGACGGCCCGGCGCTGACCGAGACGATCCCGCCGGGCAAGGACGTGGACGGGCTGACGCCGATCTCCGCCGGGCGGCTGGTCAAGGGCCGGCCGGGGCTGCGACCGTGCACGCCGCAGGGGATCATGGAGCTGCTGCGCCGCCACGACGTGGCGCTGGAGGGCGCCGAGGCCGTGGTCGTCGGCCGCTCGGACCTGGTGGGCAAGCCGGTGTCCGCGCTGCTGCTGGCCGCCAACGCCACCGTGACCGTGTGCCACTCGCGCACGCGGGACCTCGGCGCGGTGTGCCGCCGCGCCGACGTGCTCGTCGCCGCGGTCGGCGTCCCGGGGCTGATCAAGGGCGACTGGGTGAAGGAGGGCGCCGTGGTGATCGACGTCGGCTCGCCGGCCCCGGACGTCGAGTTCGAATCCGCCCGCGAGCGCGCCCGGCTGATCACGCCCGTACCCGGCGGCGTGGGCCCGATGACCATCGCGATGCTGCTGCGCAACACGCTGACGGCCGCGCAGGCCGCCGCGGCATGAGCAAGCTGCGCCCGGCCGACCTGGGCGCCGGCGCGGCCGGGGTCGCGCTGCTCGTCGTGCTGTTCCTGCCCTGGTACGGGCCGGGCGGCGTGCCGGAGATCCTGACCCGCGGTTCCGCCGGCACCGTGACGGAGTACGCGCCGCTGGGCAACTCGTCCGGCTGGCAGGCGTTCAGCGTCGTCGACATCCTGCTCGCGCTCGCCGCGGCCGTCGCGATCGCGCTGGTGCTCGTCACCGCGTCGGCGCGCGGGCCGGCGACCCCCGTCGCGTTCTCGGTCATCTCGACCCTGACCGCGGCGGTCGCCGTGCTGCTCGTCGTCTGGCGCCTGATCGACCCGCCGAACGGCTTCGCGACGCGGGAGGGCGGCGCCTGGGTCGGGCTGGCCGTGACGCTGCTCATGCTCGCCGCCTCCTGGGCCGCGCTGCACGACGAGCGGACGCCCGGCGCGGTGCCTCCCGACATCCCGCGGCGGCCCGCGCCGCCCGCCTAGACTCAGCGGCGATGCTCAGCCGCGACCAGGTCCTGCACGTCGCCAAGCTCGCCCGCCTCGAGCTCACCGAGGAGGAGATCGAGCGCTTTGCCGGCGAGCTGTCGAAGGTGCTCGACCACATCGAGATGATCAACCAGCTCGGCGACCTCGCCGACGTGCCGCCGACCTCGCACGTGATCAACGTGGAGAACGCGCTGCGGGCGGACGAGCCGCGGCCGTCGATCCCGGTGGACACCGCGCTGGAGAGCGCGCCGGACGCGGCGCTGGGTGGCTTCCGGGTTCCCTCGCCGGGGGCCTCATGATCGCGCTGACCGCCGCGCAGGCCGCGGAGCGCATCTCCAGCGGCGACCTGGACGCCGGGGAGTACTTCGACTTCTACCGGCGGCGGGCGGCGGCCGACGACCTCAACGCCTTCACCTGGGTGGCGGACGACGCCGGCGACCTGACGGGCGTCCCGGTGGCGGTCAAGGACCTGTTCTGCACCAAGGGCGTGCCCAGCCAGGCGGGCTCGAGGATCCTCGAGGGCTACCGGCCGCCGTACACGGCGACGAGCGTCGAGAAACTGCATGACGCCGGCCTGCCGCTGCTGGGCAAGACCAACCAGGACGAGTTCGCCATGGGCTCCTCCACGGAGAACTCGGCGTACGGGCCGACGCTCAACCCGTGGGACCGCGGCCGCGTCCCGGGCGGCAGCTCGGGCGGCAGCGCGGCCGCGGTGGCCGCCGGGATCGCCCCGTGGTCGATCGGCACCGACACCGGCGGCTCGATCCGCCAGCCCGCCGCGCTGTGCGGGATCGTCGGCTTCAAGCCCACCTACGGCGCCATCAGCCGCTACGGCATGATCGCCTTCGCCTCCTCGCTCGACCAGGCGGGCCCGTTCACCCGCGACGTCACCGACGCCGCGCTGCTGCTGGCCGCCATGGTCGGCCCGGACCCCTGCGACAGCACCTCCATCGGCCTGCCGGAGCCGGTGAAGCTCCCCACCGCCACCGACCTGAAGGGCATCCGGCTCGGCGTGCCCGAGGAGCTGTCCGGCGACGGGATCGAGCCCGGCGTGCTGGCGAGGTTCCACGAGACGCTCGAGCTGGCCAAACAGCTCGGCGCCACAGTCGAGACCACGCACCTGCCGCACTCCCCGCACGGCCTGGCCGCCTACTACCTGATCGCCCCCGCCGAGTGCAGCTCCAACCTCGCCCGCTACGACGGCGTCCGCTACGGCCTGCGGGTGGAGGACGGCAGCCTGCTCGGCATGTACACCTCGACCCGGGAGAAGGGCTTCGGCGCCGAGGTCAAGCGCCGCGTGATGCTCGGCACCTACGCGCTGTCGTCCGGCTACTACGACGCCTACTACGGCCGCGCGCAGAAGGTCCGCACGCTGATCGCCCGCGACTTCGAGCAGGCGTGGGAGCGCTACGACTTCATCGTCACGCCCACCGCGCCCGGCGTGGCCTTCGCGCTGGGCGCCAAGACCGCCGACCCGCTGGCCATGTACCTCAACGACGCCTGCACGGTGCCGATGTCGCTCGCCGGCATCCCCGCGATCAGCATCCCCAATGGGCTCTCCGACGGCCTGCCCGTGGGCTTCCAGATCGCCGGCCCGGCGTTCAGCGAGAACCGCATCCTCGACGCCGCGCACGCGCTGGAGAAGGCGATCGGCTTCGACGGCACCGGAGCGTTCGCATGACCTCCTACGAGCCCGTCATCGGGCTGGAGATCCACGTCCAGCTCTCGACGCGCACGAAGATGTTCTGCGGGTGCGCGCTGAGCTTCGGCGAGGAGCCCAACACCCGCACCTGCCCGGTCTGCCTCGGGCTGCCCGGCACGCTGCCGGTGGCCAACGCCCAGGCCGTCCTGTACGGGCTGATGATGGGGCTGGCGCTGGGCTGCGAGATCGCCCCCCGGTCGATCTTCCACCGCAAGAACTACTTCTATCCCGACCTCGCCAAGGGCTACCAGATCTCCCAGTACGACATCCCGCTGTGCCGCGGCGGGCGCCTGGGCGACGTGCGCATCCACCGCATCCACCTCGAGGAGGACGCGGCCAAGCTCGTGCACGTCGGCGAATCCGGGCGCATCCACGGCAGCGACGCGAGCATCGTCGACTACAACCGCGGCGGCACGCCGCTGGCCGAGATCGTCACCGAGCCGGACATCCACTCGGCCGAGCAGGCGCGCGACTGGCTGCAGCTGCTGCGCGAGACCCTGCGCCAGCTGGGCGTGTCCGACGTGAACATGGAGGAGGGCTCGCTGCGCTGCGACGCCAACGTCTCCATCCGGCCCAAGGGGTCGACGCGGCTGGGCACGAAGACCGAGCTCAAGAACATGAACTCGTTCCGGTTCGTGATGCAGGGGATCAACGCCGAGATCGCCCGCCAGACCGCGCTCGCCCAGGCCGGCGAGGCGATCGAGCAGGAGACCCTGCACTTCGACCCGGTGTCCGGGCGGCTGAGCTCGCTGTGCTCCAAGGAGGAGGCGCACGACTACCGGTACTTCCCGGAGCCCGACCTCGTGCCGCTCGTGCCCACGCCGGAGATGCTGGAGGCGGCGCGAGCCGCCATCCCGGAGCTGCCCGCGGAGCGCCAGGCGCGCTACCAGGAGCGCGGCCTGCCCGAGGACACCGCCCACCTGTTCGCGTTCGAGCCCGAGTGGGGCGACTACTTCGAGACCGTGCCGGGCGAGCCGAAGGCCGTGGCCAACTGGGTGACCGAGCTGCGCTCCCGCGCGAGCACGGACGCGGTGGCGCCCGACGCGCTCGGCAGGCTGGTCGAGCTGGCAGGCGCGCGCACGATCACCGCGGCGGGCGCCCGCACCGTGCTCGACAAGATGATCGAGACCGGCGAGGACGCCGCGGCGATCGTGGAGCGCGAGGGCCTCGCGGCGATGTCCGACTCCGGCGAGCTGGAGGCGATCGTGGCCAAGGTGATCGCCGACAACCCCGACGTGGTCGAGCGCATCAAGGGCGGCAACGCCAAGGCGATGGGCGCGCTCGTCGGTCCGGTGATGCGCGAGACCAAGGGCCGGGCCGACGGCGGCGAGGTCAATCGCCTACTGCGCGAACAGCTCGGGGTTTAGGGTCAGGGCCCCAATCTGGACACCTGTCCAGTGACAGATGCCGGTGTTCGTGTGATCATCGGTGCATGGGACAGGTCATCGCGTTTCCCCAGCAGCGGCGTCGCCGGGTCTCGCCGGAGAGGCTGGAGGCCGCCCGCACGCTGCTGCTCCAGCTCGGCTACCTGCTGGGGTTCTTCCTGGTCGTCCCCGGGACGGCGCTGATGGCCATGAAGTACGTCGCGGTCACCCAGCCCGTGGGCGTCGTGGCCTGCCTCGGGCTGATGCTCGCGGCGGCGCGGCTGACGCTCGCCGCCTACCGCCGCATTTAGCGGGCGCTGCGAGCCAGGCGAGGGGCCGCCGCGCTCGGGCGGCCGAGGAAGTAGCCCTGGCCGAGGCCGGCGCGCAGCCCGCGCAGCGCGGCCAGCTGCTCCGCGCTCTCGATCCCCTCGGCGATCACCTCGAGGTCGAGCGTGCGGGCCAGGTCGACGATCATGCCGACGAACGAGCTCTCGCGGCGTCCTGACGTCAGGCCGTCCACGAACGGCTTGGCGATCTTCAGCGTGTCCAGCGGCAGCGAGTGCAGGTAGCTCAAAGACGAGTAGCCCGTGCCGAAGTCGTCCAGCGCGATCTTGACGCCCAGCTCGCGCAGCTCGTGGAAGCGCTCCACGCCCGCGGCGGCGACCAGCTGGCTCTCGGTGATCTCCACCACGAGCTGGCTCGGCTCGATGCCCGCGTCGTGCACGGCGGCGAGCACGTTCTCGACCAGCCCGGGGTCGCGCAGCTCGGCCACGGAGAGGTTGACGTGCATGCGCAGCGGCTCGACGGTCGGATCGGTCTCGGCGTCCTGCCAGCGGCGCGCCTGGCGGCAGGCCTCGCGCAGCACGTAGCGGCCGAGCGGGACGATCAGCCCCGTCTCCTCGGCCAGCGGCACGAACTCGGCCGGCGGCACCAGCCCGCGCGCGGGGTGCTCCCAGCGCACCAGCGCCTCGGCGGCCACGATCCGGCCGGTCTCCAGCGCCACGATCGGCTGGTACTGGACGATCATCTGCTCGCGCTCGATCGCCTTGGCCAGCTCCTCCTTGAAGTCGTGCCGGCGCAGGATCGCCGCGGCCATCTGCGGCTCGAAGAGCTCGAAGCGCGCCTTGCCCTTGGACTTGGCCTGGTACATGGCGACGTCGGCGTTGCGGATCAGCGCGTCGCTGTCGCCGCCGGACTGGTCGGAGGACGCGAGCCCCACCGAGAGGTGCACCGACACCAGCTCGCGGCCGGCCTCGACCGGCAGCTCGAACGCCTTCAGGATGCGGCGGGCGATCGCCCGGCCGTCGGTCAGCGGGTCGCCGACGCCCGGGAGCATGACCGCGAACTCGTCGCCGCCCAGGCGGGCGACGGTGTCCTCCGGGCGCACGCAGCCGCGCAGCCGCTCGGCCACCGAGACCAGCAGCGCGTCGCCGACGCCGTGGCCCAGCGAGTCGTTGACGGTCTTGAAGTCGTCGACGTCGACGAACAGGACCGCGATCTGGTTCTCGTCGGTCAGCTCGTCGCGCACGCGCTCCATGAACAGCGTGCGGTTGGGCAGGTCGGTGAGCGGGTCGTGGTAGGCCTGGTGGTGCAGCTGCTCCTGCAGCGTCTGCAGCTTGTTGACCGCCTGCTCGAGCCGGTCGTACTGCAGCGCGACGGAGGCGTTGTTGGCCAGCGCCTCCAGCAGCCGCAGGTCGTCGGCGCCGAAGGAGCGCTCCAGGCCGACGCGGTTGGCCAGCATGATCGTGCCGATCGTGCGCTCCTCGCCCGGCAGCATGGCCACCATGGCGTGGCGGACGCCGCGGGCCTGCAGGTGGGCGCGCAGGTGCGGGCTGCCGAACGGGGGA
>JAICUS010000623.1 GCA_025935735.1 Solirubrobacteraceae bacterium
CGTGCGCAGCGCGCCCGCGTGGCCCAGCGCCAGCTGCTCGGCCACGTCGGCCACCACGCGGTCGTTCGCCGTGGCCGTCGTGCACAGCACCGCGACGCCCTCCGGCAGCCGCTCGAGCATCTCCTGCAGGCGCCGGTAGTCGGGCCGGAAGTCGTGCCCCCAGTCGGAGATGCAGTGCGCCTCGTCCACCACCAGCAGCCCGACGCGCTCGGCGAACAGCGGGAGCATCTCGCCCCGGAACTGCGGGTTGTTCAGCCGCTCGGGGCTGATCAGCAGCAGGTCCACGGCGTCCTCGGCCAGCAGCCGCCGCACCTCCGCCCAGGCGTCGCGGTTGGTCGAGTTGATCGTGTGCGCGCGGATCCCCAGCCGCTCGGCCGCGGCGATCTGGTTGCGCATCAGCGCCAGCAGCGGCGAGACGATGAGCGCCGGCCCGGCCCCGCGCTCGCGCAGCAGCGCGGTCGCGATGAAGTAGACCGCGGACTTGCCCCAGCCGGTCCGCTGCACGCACAGCACGCGCGCGCGGTCCTCCACCAGGTCGCGCACCGCCTCCAGCTGGTGCTCGCGGAACTGCGCGCCCGGCCCGGCGAGGCGGGCGAGCAGCTCGGGTGCGCGGTCGGTGAGGGCGGCGGTGGGCATGTGCATTGACGGTAGGACGCGGCGTAGACAGATTCGCCCCCCGGTTAGAGTCGGCTTGATGACCGCCACCTCCGTCCTCGGCCGCCGGGCGGAGCTCGCCGCGCTGGACGGCGCGCTGCGGGCGCTCGACGGGCGGGCCGGAGCGATGCTGGCGTTCTCCGGCGAGCCGGGGATCGGCAAGTCGCGGCTGCTGGAGGAGCTGCGCTCGCGCGCGCAGGCGCGCGGGTGCCTGTGGCTGGCGGGCCGCGCGTCCGAGCTCGAGCGCGACCTGCCGTTCGGCGTCTGGGTGGACGCGCTGGCCGAGCACTGCGCGACGCTCGGGCCGGAGCGGCTCGAGCGGTTGGTGGGCGAGCACGTGGACGAGCTCGCGCCGGCGCTCGGCGGGACCCTGAGCGGCCTGCAGGACGAGCGCTACCGCACGCACCGGGCGGTGCGCGAGCTGCTCGAGGCACTGGCCAAGCGCACGCCGATCGTGCTCGCGCTGGACGACCTGCACTGGGCCGACGAGGCGTCGCTCGAGCTCGTCGCGCACCTGCTGCGGCGCCCGCCGCGCGCGCCGCTGCTGCTGGCGCTGGCCTACCGGCCCGCGCCGGTGCGGGCGCTCCTGGCCGGCGCGGTGGCGAGCGCCGAGCGCGACGGGACGGTGACCGAGCACGCGCTCGACGCGCTCACGCGCCCCGACGCGGAGGCGCTGCTGGGCGACGACGTCCCCGGCCCCGTGCGCGACGCGATCTACGCGGAGGGCGGCGGCAACCCGTTCTTCCTCGAGCAGCTCGCGCGCGAGCACGCGGCTGGGCGCCGCGAGGGCGCCGGCGGGCCCGGCGCCGCCTCCCCCGGCGTGCCGCGCGCGGTGGCGCGGGCGCTGGAGATGGAGATCGCCGGGCTGAGCGCGTCCGGGCGGCTGCTCGCGCAGGGCGCGGCGGTGGCCGGCGACCCGGTCGACCTCGACCTGGCCGCGGACGCGGCGGGGCTGGTGGAGCCGGCGGCGCTGGAGGCGCTGGACGAGCTGCTGGCCGGCGCGCTGCTCGCCGGCACCGACGTCCCGCGGCGCTACCGCTTCCGCCACCCGCTCGTGCGCAACGCGATCTACGACTCCACCACCGAGGGCTGGCGGATCGCCGCGCACGCCCGCGCGGCCGCGTCTTTGACGGCGCGCGGGGGATCGGTGTCCGCGCGGGCGCATCACCTGGAGCGCTGCGCGCGGCCGGGCGACGCGGAGGCGCTCGAGGTGCTGGTGGAGGCCGCGCGCTACGCGGCCGCGCGGGCGCCGGCCGCCGCCGCGGACTGGTTCGCCGCCGCGCTGCGGCTGCTGCCGGAGACGGCCGAGGCGGCGTTCCGGCGGCTCGAGCTGCTGGTCGGGCTCGCGCAGGCGCGGGCGGCGACGGGCGAGCTGGAACGGGCGCTGGACGCGCTCACCGAGGGGCTGGGGCTCGTCGGGCCGGAGCTCGCCCCGGTGCGCGCCCGCCTGGTGGCCGGCTGCGCGATGTGCGAGAACCTGCTCGGGCGCCATGCCGCGGCCCACGCGCGGCTGCTGGGCGCACTGGCCGAGCTGGGAACGACCGACGGCGCCGCCGCCGCGGACCTCGAGGTCGAGCTGGCCGCGGACGCGTTGTATGACAGCGACTTCGGCGCGGTCCGCTCGTGGGCGCGTCGGGCGGCGGGGACCGCGGCTTCGATCGACGCGCCGGCGCTCGCCGCGGTGGCCGCGGGGCTGGAGTGCTTCGCCGAGCTCGGTCTGGGGGCGACCGCGCGGGCGCAGGAGCTGCAGGAGTCCGCCGCCGCGCGGTTCGACGCGCTCGACGACGGCGCCCTGGCGTCGCGGATCGACGCCGCCTACTACCTCGGGTTCGCCGAGTTCTTCTGCGAGCGCTACGACCACGCGATCCGCCACCTGCGCCGCGGGATCGCCGTCTCGCGCGCCTCCGGCCAGGGCCAGTTCGTGATCCCGATGACGATCGGCCTCGCCCACGCGCTCGAGGTCCGCGGGCGGCTGGCCGAGGCGGCCGAGCACGCGGAGGCGGCGGTCGAGGGCGCGCGGCTGCTGGGCAACCGCCAGATGCTCTGCTTCGCGCTGACCGCGGACGCCTGGGTGAGCGCCCTGCGCGGCGAGCTGCCCCGGGCGCGATCCGCGGGCGCCGAGGCGATGTCCCTGCTGGACGGGCTCGACGACAGCGTGCTGTCGCGGGCGACCCTCGTGCACGTGGCCGCCGCCCAGCTCGAGGCGGGCGAGCCGGAGAGCTGCCTGGCCGCCATGAGCGCCGGCGGCGCACCGGAGTTCCCCGACGTCGAGCCCGGCCGCCGCGCCTGGCTCTACGGCATCCTGGCCCGAGCCGAGCTCGCCCTCGGGCGCCCGGCCGCGGCGGACGCCTGGGTCATGCGCGGCGAGGTCACCGCCTCCGGGCTCACGCTGCCCTACGCCGAGGCATCCGTGCTGTGCGCCCGGGCGCTGGTCGCGCTGGAGGAAGGCGCGCGTGGGGGGCGCAACGGCGCGGGCGAGGTGGGCGACGAGAGCGGAGGCGGCGTCGCCGCGCCGGCCACGCCGTGGACGGCGGTGAGCGGCGCGGCGGCGGCCCTCGCCGCGGCCACGCGGGCGGCGGAGCTGGCGGATTCGGTGGGGGCGGTGGTTCAGGCGGCGCGGGCGCGGACGCTGGCCGGGCGGGCGGCGGCGGTGTCCGATC
>JAICUS010000302.1 GCA_025935735.1 Solirubrobacteraceae bacterium
CACCCGGCTGCGCATCCCGATCCTCTACGGGATCGACACCGTACACGGCGACGGCAACATGTACGGAGCCACGGTGTTCCCGCACAACATCGGTCTGGGCGCGACGCGCGACCCGCGCCTGGTGGCCGACGTCGAGCACATCGCCGCCGAGGAGACCCGCACGACGGGGCCGCAGTGGGCGTTCGCGCCGTGCATCTGCGCCGCACGCGACGACCGCTGGGGGCGCACGTATGAGTCCTTCGGCGAGGACCCGCGGCTCGTGCAGGAGATGGAGACCGCGATCGACGGCTTCCAGGGCCCGCCCGGCCACCTCAGCGACCCCGACCGCGTGCTGGCCACCGCCAAGCACTTCGCCGGCGACGGGCTGACCACCTACGGCACCGGCTCGAACTCGCAGACGACCGGCAACTACCCCATCGATCAGGGCGTCGACCAGGTCGACCACCGGACGTTCGAGCGCCTCGCGCTCTCGCCGTACGTGACCGCGATCCGCCAGCACGACGTCGGCAGCGTGATGCCGTCCTACTCGGACGTCGACTGGACCGAGGACGGCCTCGGCAACCCCATCAACATGCACGGCGACCGCGACCTGATCACCGGCTGGCTGAAGGGGCAGCAGCGCTTCGACGGGTTCGTGATCTCCGACTACAACGGCATCGACCACATCGACCCGAAGACGGGCACGTTCGCCTCGCGCGTCGCGGCCGGCGTCAACGCCGGGATCGACATGTTCATGCAGCCGCAGAACTTCGAGCAGTTCGAGGCGACGCTGACCGACCTGGTCAACTCCGGCCAGGTGCCGATGGCGCGGATCGACGACGCCGTGCGGCGGATCCTCACCAAGAAGTTCGAGCTCGGGCTGTTCGAGCACCCGTTCACCGACCGCCGCTACATCGGGCAGGTCGGCTCGCCCGCGCACCACGCGCTGGCCCGCCGGGCGGCGGCCGAGTCGCAGGTGCTGCTGGAGAACCACCGCCACGTGCTGCCGCTGCGCGGCCGCCAGGACGTCTATGTCGCCGGGTCCAACGCCGACAACATCGGCAACCAGGCCGGCGGCTGGACGCTGACCTGGCAGGGCGGCTCGACCAACGTGATCCCGGGGACGACGATCCTCGACGGGATCCGCCAAGACGCGCGCGGGCGCGTGACCTACAGCCAGGACGCCTCGGCGCCGATCTCGCGCCACGCCACCGGCATCGTGGTGGTGGGCGAGACGCCGTACGCCGAGGGCTTCGGCGACGTGTTCGGCCCGCAGTGGGCCTACGACCCCGGCGACAAGGGCGTGCCGCGCCCGGTCAAGGACATGCAGATCTCGGCGGCCGACAAGGCGGCGATCGACACGGTGTGCCGCCAGGCCAAGCGCTGCGTCGTGGTGATCGTGTCCGGCCGGCCGCTGATCCTCGACCCGGCGCAGCTGGACGAGATCGACGGGCTCGTCGAGGCGTGGCTGCCCGGCAGCGAGGGCACCGGCGTGGCCGACACGCTGTTCGGCGTCCGGCCGTTCACCGGCAAGCTGCCGGTGTCCTGGCCGCGCACGCTCTCCCAGGAGCCGATCAACGTCGGCGACCGCCACTACGACCCGCTGTTCCCGTACGGCTACGGGCTGACGACCCACACCGGTCGCGGCCACTGGTGATCCGCTGAGGATGCGCGCGCCCAGAGACTGCCTGGGGGCCCGCCCTGCCAGCGGAGAACGTTTCGGAGCGTCCGCTGGCAGGGCACCCCTAGGGGCGCGCTCATCCGCGGTTGCTGCAATAGGCGCGTGCGGGCACCGATTGCGGTCCTGGCCGCCGCCCTGGCGCTCGCCTCCTGCGGCGGCGGCAACCACGAGCCGAAGCTGCGGCTGACCATGCACCACGTGAGCCGCGGGACGTGCCCGGTGACCGCGCCGCTCGGCCGCCGGCGGGCCCCGCGGCGCCTGCGGGCGCTGGTGGGCGAGGAGGGGGCCGCGCGCTCGTTCGGCAAGGGCGGGCTGTGGGTGCTGCTGCCGCTCGCCGGCGCGAACGCGGTGCCCGTGCGCTCCGGCTACGACGTCAAGGTCCCGTGGTACCTCGACGGCGCCGGCGACCTGCGGGTGGTCGGCGAGCGCCTGGACGGCGCCGGGCGCGTCGACTACGACGCCTACGAGGTGCCCGGCCCGGGCCCGCGCATGCAGGCGTCCTCGCTCACGGTCTCCGCGCTCGGCTGCTACGGCATCGAGGCCGAGCACCACGGCCTCGTGATCCGCTGGGTGTTCCGGGTGAGCGTCAGTCCCGCGGGAAGCGGCCCCCCGGCGGGACCGGTGAGCTGACCCGGGCGCGCAGGCCGACGAGCGCGACCTCGCCGTCCGGCCCGCCGACGTCCGCGCACGCCTCGACGCCGTCGTCGAGCACCGCGCGCTCCACGGTCGCGCCGGCGCGCACGACGGCGCCCGGCAGCAGGATCGAGTCGCGCACCACGGCGCCGGCCTCGACGACCGCCTCGCGGCCGATCACCGAGCGCTCGACGGTCCCGGCGACGGTCGCGCCGGGGCCGAGCAGCGCGTCGGCCACCTCCGCGCCGGCGCACACCCGGGCGGACGCCCGCGTGGTCGGCGCCTTGGTGAGGATCGGCCAGTCCGGGTCGTCGAGGTCCAGCGGCGGCTCGGCGCTCAGCAGGTCCCGGTGGGCGGCCCAGTAGGCGTCGACCGTGCCGACGTCGCGCCAGTAGTCGGTGAAGCGCGCCTCGCGCACGCCGCCGGCGTCGACCAGGCGCGGCAGCACCGCCGAACCGAGGTCCTCCAAACCGTCCTCGCCCGCCTCGTCGGCCAGCGCCTCGAGCACCGGCCACAGCGCGTCCGGGGTAAATACGAACACCTCGTTGGACACGAGGCTCGTGGCCGGCGCGTCCGGCTTGTAGGCGTAGTCGCGCACCTCGCCGCCGCCCACCTGCACGACGCCGTAGCGGCCCGCGTCGTCCGGGTCGACCTCGGTGGTCACCATCGTCAGCGGCGCGCCGGAGGCCGCGTGCTCCTCCACCAGCTCGCCGTAGTCCTGCACGTAGACCGCGTCGGCGCTCAGCACCACCAGCGCCTCGGGCGCGAACTCGCGGATCAGCGGCGCGTTGCGCCACAAACTGTCGGCCGTCCCCTGCTGGAAGCCCTCGCGGTCGTCGTGGCCGAGCCGGGGCTGGAGCAGCAGCAGGCCGCCCATCGTGCGGTCGAGGTCCCACGGGCGGCCGTTGGCCATGTGGTCGCTGAGCGAGATCGGGTTGAACTGCTGGGCCACCCAGACGTCCGAGAGCCCAGCGTTGTGGGCGTTGGAGAGCGGGAAGTCGATCAGGCGGTGCGTGCCGGCGAACGGGACGGCCGGCTTGGCCCGCCGGCGGGTCAGCAGCTCGAGCCGCCCGCCGGCGCCGCCGGCCAGGATCACGACAAGCGTGCGGATGCGCGTCACCCGCACGTCCTTCCCGGCCCTAGGGGTGCCCAACCGTGGCCGCTGCCCTGCGACACGGTCGCCACGGTTGGGTGGGCCCCCGTGCGATCTCTGGCCTAACGCGTCAGCTGCTCGATCAGCTCCAGCGCCGCCCGCTGGCGGGAGGACCGCCAGGGCGCGGCCACGAGCAGCTCGAGGCGCCCGTCCGACACCTCCACCGCGCGGAACAGTCCGTCGCGGCCCGGCCGGATGCGCACGCGCACCTCGCCCTCGCCCCACTCGCGCAGGGTCTCGCGCGGGCGCAGCTGGAACGGCCCGTCGCGCAGGCCGACCAGGTGCACGCGGTCGCACTCGTCGAGCACGAGCAGGCTCGCGGCCGGCAGGACGGCCCGGGCCGCCTCCACGCGGCCGGCGTCGTCGCCGCCGTCGCGCAGGCCGCTGAGCTCGGGCGCACCGGTGATGTCCAGCACGCCGCCGACGACGTCGATGCGTCGCAGCAGCGCAGCCGCTCGCGCCGCGGCGCCGCCCCAGCGCTCGGCCAATCCGAGCATCGCCGGTGCGCCCACCGCAACCTGCGGCGCATTGTTCATTGTGATTGCCACCATCTGATGTAGGCCTTTCACCGATAGGTCGGTCGAGGGCCCCGTGCTCACCCTGCGACGGTGGTTACGTCAGGCAGCCGCCTCCTGCGGGTCCGGATGGATCACGAGGGTGTCGCCCACCGGGATGATCTCGTCGATCGGCAGGTGGGCAAGCTCGGCGTGGCGCCGCAGCGCCTCCGGGCTCGTCGCCTCGTAGATGCAGATCGTCCCGAGCGAGCCCGACGCCTCGTTGAGGACGTAGGTGCGGATCCAGCGGACGTCGGCGGACATCTCCTCGTCGCTGACCCGGGTCGATCGTGCCGCGGCCTCCTGCAACTCGTCCTGAGTGCGCCAGCCGTGGCGGCGGAGGATGGCGTATAGCTCCATGATCCGAAGCTACCGGGGCCCGGACCCCGGGGACATCGGCAGGACTACCTATCTTTCGACGATCTGCAGGCGGGCCGCCTCGGCCGCCGCCTGCCCGCGGGTCTGCACGCCGAGCTTGCGCAGGACCGCCGAGACGTGGTGGGCCACCGTGCGCTCCGACAGGAACAGGCGCTCGGCGATCTCGGCGTTGCGCAGGCCCTCGGCGAGCAGCCGCAGCACCTCGAGCTCGCGCGCGGTCAGCCCGCCGCGGTTCGCCCGCGTCGTGGTGCGCGGGCCGCGGCCGACGTCGCGCGCGCCGCTCGTACGCAGCCGCCGGGCGACCCGGTTGGCCGCGGGCCGCGCGCCCAGCCGCTGCAGCTCGGCCAGCGCGCGCCGCTGCTCGTCCTCGCCCGGCGCGTGGGCGAAGGCCAGCGCGGCCTCGAACGGGCAGCCGAGCGCCGTCCAGCGCTCCCCGGCCGCCGCGGGCGCGGCGTCGAGCTCGAGGCGCCACGGCAGCGCAAACATGGGGTCAGACCCCGTGAGTCGGGGAGACTCAAGGGGTCTGACCCCGGTGTTCGCGCGGGCGCGCCATACGCTCAGCTCGCCGGCGATCCACTCGTCGCCCCGGTCGAGCGCGAGCGCCAGCGCGTCCTCGGTCTCCTCGGCGACGGCGGCCTCCTCGCCGGCCAGCCAGCGCGCCTCCGCGCGGGCCATGGCCACCAGGCCGAGCCGCTGCAGCTCGCGGCTGCGGCGGGCGAACGCGAGCGCCTCGTCCAGCAGCGGCCACGGATCGCCCTCGCCGCGGCGGGCGCGCAGCCGGCCGAGCACGACGAGCGGCGTGACCCGCGTCGGCCCGGCGGCCCGCGGGTCGGCCAGCACGCCCTCGGCGTCGGCCGCCGCCAGGTGCCAGCGCCCCTGGGCGAGCCGCGACCGCGCGCGGTAGCCGGTCAGGTACAGCCGCCACGTCTCCAGGTCGTGCTCGACCGAGTAGGCGAGCCCCTGCCCGAGCCAGCGCTCGGCGCGCTCGTGCTCGAACCACTCCACCGACGCGGCGGCCAGGTTCGTGTACGCGCGCGCGACGTGCTCCTCCAGGTTGTCGTTGAGCGCGAGCGTGAGGCTGCGCTCGAGCTTGCGCTCGCCGGCCGCCGGGTCGCGCCGGCGCTCCGCGGTGCCCACCGAGTTGAGCGCGTGCACGAGCGTCTCGCGCTCGTCGAGGATCTCGGCCAGCGCGATCGCCCGGTTGCCCCACTCGACCGCGCCGTCGACGTCGCGGGCCAGCATCCGCAGCTGGGCGAGGTTGGAGTAGGCCATGGCCAGCTCGGCCTGGGGCTTGAGCGGCTCGAGCAGCTCGACGGCCAGCCGCCCCTCCTCCTCGGCCACGGCGGTGTCGCCGGCGAACCAGGCCAGCCGCGAGAGCCAGCGGTGCGCGTCGCCCTCGCCGCGCCGGTCGCCGGTGGCGCGGTGCAGCTCCATCGCGGCGGTGCGCGCCGCGGCGGCCTCGTCCATCGCGCCGGTGAGGTAGCACTCGTAGGAGCGGCGCTCGAGCAGCGCGGCGCGCCGGGCGACGGTCAGCCCGTCGGCGTAGCGGGCGGCGCGGGCGTACTGCTCCGCGGCCTCGCGGTGCGACCCGAGCGCCGCCGCCCGGTCCGCCGCGGCCGGGGCGAAGCGCAGGACCGCCTCGGCGTCGTCGGCGCCCTCGGCGTGGTGGGCCAGCCGGGCGAGGTCCGGCCGGCGGCCGATCGTCGCGGTGAGCGCGCTCAGGGCGCGCCGGTGCAGCCGGCGCCGGGTCAGCGGCGAGAGCGCCTCCTCGATGGCCACGCGCGCCAGCTCGTGGCGGAACGCGACGGTGTTGCCCTCGGCGCGCAGCATCCCCGAGGCCAGGCAGGCGTCGAGCCCCGCGGCCGGATCGACGGCCAGCGCCTCCAGCAGCCACAGCTCGGTGCGGGCGGGCTCGATCGCCACCGCGTCGAGCACGGTCCGCCCGCCCTCGTCCAGTCGGGCGGCCCGGGCGAGTACCGCGTCGCGCACGGTGTCGGGGATCTCCTCGCCGCCCGCGGCGAGCACCTCGGTGACGAAGAACGGGTTGCCGCCCGTGCGCCGGTGCAGCTCCTCGGCGTCGCCGTCGCCGCCGGCCAGCGTGCACACCGCCTCCACCGACAGCGGGGCCAGCGCGATGCGGTCGACGGCGCCCGCGGGCAGCTCGCCCAGCGCCACCCGCAGCGGGTGGGCGCCGTGCGCCTCGTCGTCGCGGAACGTGGCCACGACCAGCGCGGGCAGCGAGTCGATGCGCCGGGCGAGCAGCCGCAGCACGTCGAGCGTGCCCCCGTCGGCCCAGTGCAGGTCCTCCAGCACGACGATCGCGGGCGCGCGCCGCAGCTCGGCGGCGAGCGCCGCGGCCACCGCGCCGGGGGCCGCGGCGGCGGCGACGGCGCCGGCCAGCTCGCCGCCCGCGCTCTCGGCGATGTCCACGAACGGGCCGAGCGCCCGCGGCGTGCGCAGCGCGTCGCAGGCGCCCCACAGCATCCGCGGCGGGCGCTGGCGCGCGCAGAACTCGCGCACGAGCGCGGACTTGCCGATCCCCGCCTCGCCGGACACCAGCACGAGCCGCCCGCGGCCGCTCTCGATCACGTCGCGCAGGCGCGTCCGCAATCCGGCGAGCGGGTCGCCCCGCTCCAGCAGATCGGGGGAGGCGCCGGAGCGCCTCCCGCGATCGGTGCCGCTCATGCGGCCAGCCTAACTACTGCCCCGCGCCCAGGTCCACCACCGGGGTGATGAGCTGCGACACCTCCGGGGCGACGAACGCGGAGTCGCGCCCGTCGAGCGTGTTGATGGCCAGCGTGTCCGCCGGCACCGCGCCGGTGATCCGGGTCTCGGCGGGGAACCCGACCGTGAAGACGTCGTCGCCCTCGCGGGTGACGGTCACGTTGTCGCGGCGGG
>JAICUS010000805.1 GCA_025935735.1 Solirubrobacteraceae bacterium
CTCGATGACGCACGCCTGGCTGTTCACCGGCCCACCCGGCTCCGGCCGGTCGGTGGCTGCCCGGGCGTTCGCCGCCGCACTGCAGTGCGAACGGGACGGCGTCGGCTGCGGCGAGTGCGCCGGCTGCCACACCGTCCGCTCGCGCACCCACGCCGACGTCCACATCGTCGTCCCGGAGGGCCTGTCGATCGCGGTGCAGGAGATGCGCTCGATCGTGCTCACCGCCGGCCGGCTGCCGTCGCTCGGCCGCTGGCAGATCGTGCTCGTCGAGGACGCCGACCGGCTCACCGAGGCCGCGTCCAACGCGCTGCTCAAGGCCGTCGAGGAGCCGCCGGAGCGGACGGTCTTCCTGCTCTGCGCGCCCTCGACGCACCCGGACGACGTCGCTATCACGATCCGGTCCCGGTGCCGGGTCGTCCCGCTCGGCACTCCCTCCCCGGAAGCCGTCGCCGACGTGCTGGTACGGCGGGACGGCGTCGATCCGGCCCACGCGGACTGGGCCGCCCAGGCGTCGCAGGGCCACGTCGGTCGGGCCCGGCGGTTGGCCCGCGACCCCGAGGCGCGCGCCCGCCGGAAGGCCGTGCTCTCGGTGCCGGCGTCGCTGACCACGCTCGGGGCCTGCTTCGATGCCGCCGACCAGCTCGTCACCGCGGCCGAGCAGGAGGCGGCGGCGCTGTCGGCCGAGCTCGACGGCCCGGAGACGGAGGCGCTGAAGCAGGCGTTCGGGGCCGGCGGCACCGGCAAGGGCGCCGCGGCCGCCACCCGCGGCACCGCCGGTGCGCTCAAGGAGCTCGAACGCCGCCAGCGGTCCCGGGCCACCCGGGCGCAGCGGGACGCGTTGGACCGCGCGCTGGTCGACCTTGCCGCGTTCTACCGCGATGTGCTGCTGACCCAGTGCCGCGCCGAGGTCCGGGCCGCCCACCCCGACGCGGCCGCGGACGTCCGGGCTGTGGCCGCCCGGCTGACCCCCGAGGGCGCCCTGGCCCGGCTCGACGCGGTGCTCGGCTGCCGCGAGGCGATCGAGCTCAACGTCAAGCCCCGCATCGCCGTGGAGGCGATGACGGTGGCGCTGCGCATCACCTGACGCCGCGCCGGACCAGGGACGTACAGTCGCCGCATGGGCATGGTCTGCGCGGTGAGTTTCGAGCGGTACGGCCGGCTCTACTACTTCGACCCGGGTCCATACTCGCCGACCATCGGCGACAAGGTGCTGGTCCCCACGGACGACGGCCCTGAGGTCGCCGAGTGCGTCTGGGCGCCGCAGTGGGTGAGCGAGGACACGATGGGGATGCCGGTGCTCGCCGGCATGGCGGCCCAGGCCGACCTCGACCGCGACGCGCTGATCCGCAAGCGCAAGGCGGCGGCCCGGGTCGCCGCAAAGCGCCTGGTACGCGAGCACAAGCTGCCGATGAAGGTGGTCGGCGTCGATCATGCCCTGGAGACCAACCGCACCACGATCTACTTCACCGCCCCGCATCGCGTCGACTTCCGCGCCCTGGTACGCGATCTCGGCGCGACGCTGTCCTGCCGCGTCGAGCTGCGCCAGCTCTCCCCACGGGACGAGGCCCGCGTGCAGGGCGGGATCGGATCGTGCGGCCGCGACCTGTGCTGTGCGACGTTCCTCAAGGACTTCGAGCCCGTGTCGATCCGGATGGCGAAGGACCAGGACCTGCCGCTGAACCCGCTGCGCATCTCCGGCGCGTGCGGGCGCCTGCTGTGCTGCCTGAAGTACGAGCACCCGCTGTACGTCAAGGCGCACGAGACCGTGCCCTCGCGCGGCTCCGAGGTCGACACGCCCGAGGGCCCGGGTCGGGTGGTCGAGATCAACGTGCCCAGCGAGACGGTGAAGGTCCGGCTCCGCGACGGCGGCCGCACCTGCGCGTGCTCGTTCGCGTCGGTGTGCGCGCCACGCGCCGCCCACGACGAGCGATACAACGCCTGACCCGAAGGGAAGACAGGGATCGTGGCCAAGGACCTGGACGACCGCTGGTACTTCAACGTCGAGACCGGCAAGGCCGAGCAGGGCCCCGCCAAGCGCGGGTACCGCGAGGCCCGCATCGGTCCGTACAACACGCGGGAGGAGGCCGAGCGCGGCCTCGCCGAACTGCACGAGCGCAACAAGCGGATGGACGAGGAGGATCGGCGGTGGGAGGAGGGCTCCTAGACCTCATCCC
>JAICUS010000518.1 GCA_025935735.1 Solirubrobacteraceae bacterium
GCGGCGAGGTTCGGCTTGCGGTCGACCATCGACTGGAGTTCGGATCGCGCCGCGCCGTAGCGGCCGAGCTCGACGTCGGCGTCCACCAGCACGGCGGAGACGTCGACCATGTCCGGCTGCGCGGCCCGGGCGCGCTCGCCCAGCGCGAGCGCGCCGCGGAAGTCGTGGCGGGCGAGGGCCAGCACGCCGGCCGTGGTGAGCGCGTCAGCGTCCCGCGGGTGGTCGCGCAGCGCCGGCGCGAGCACGCCGCCCGCCCGCGTGTAGTAGGAGGCGTCGCCGTTCTCGCGCACCTTCTGCAGGTAGGCGGACGCGAGCTCGACCCGCAGGTCGGTACGGGTCGGGTCCAGCCGCAGCGCGCGCTGGAGCTTGGGGATGTCCGCGTCGGTGCCGGTCAGCCGCGGCGTGACCTCGACGGGCGCGGTGGCGGCCGGCAGCGGCGTGTCCTCGCGGAGCAGCGCGAACGCGAGCAGGCCGGCGGCGAAGGCGAGCAGCGGCGCGAGCAGCAGCCGCCGGGGAAGGGTGAGGTGAGGGCTCATGGGGGAAGGAGCGCCCGCGGCCCGAAGGCCGCGGGCGCGTCGTGGGTTCAGGCGGGCGGCTGCGGGACCGGCGCGTGCGCCGGCTCGTCGCGGCCGATGTGCGAGTCGAAGCCGCTGTCGGGCTGCGCGACGTACGGGAACGCGGAGCGGAACGCCTTGTCGTTCTGATCCACGCCGTCGCCGAGCGGCACGTTGTTCGCGGGCTTCAGCAGCGCGCCGGCGATGACGCGCAGCTCGATGTCGGTGACGTCGTCACCCAGGCGGCGCCCGTCCGGGAAGCCCTGGGTGTCGCCGGCCAGCGCGCCGAAGCGGTTCGGCGCGGCGGCGGGCGGCACGCCCAGGTTGACCTTCAGCGTGTCGGCCGGGGCCGCGTGCTTGGAGATCTGCGTCAGGCCGGGGATGCCGGTGAGCAGCGCCTGCACGATGTCCGTGCGGTCGTGCTCCTTGGCGTTGACGTGGAACAGCGCGTTGAGGATCGCCGCCGGCTCGGGGCTCAGCGCGAAGGCGCCGAAGTTCTTCAGGTCGTCCTTCGGGGACGTCGCGTTGAACTTGTCCTTGGAGCCGATCGGGATGATCACCTCGTTGATCAGCGGGTTGCCGAGCCGGCTGACCTGCACCCAGTGCGGCCTGCCGTGCCTGCGGCTGACCGGGATCGAGCGGCGCTCGGTCGACGACCAGACGCCCACGACGGCGTTGCCCGCGCCCGGCCCGGAGACGGCCCGGCGGTCGCGGGTCACCGCGGCCTGCGGGACCTGCAGCACGAACGAGTGGACGTTGTACCCGGCCAGGTCGTCATGGCCGCCGCCCTGGTTGCCCAGGCCGATCGACGGGCGGCCCGGATGGTCGATGTTGATGCCGTCGAAGATCGTCCCGAGGTCGGCGAAGAACGGATCGTCCACCGGCCCGACGAACGACTTCCCGCCGCCCGGCAGTGACTTGATCGCGCCCGCGGCCACCGCGGGGTAGTTCGGCATCGTCTTGGGCCCGACGTTGTCCGGCGCGACCGGCACGTCGTGGGCGATCCGGGCGTCCGACACCTCGCGCCCGTGCTTGTAGCGCTCGTAGTAGAGGTCGTAGGTCTGCCGGAAGTTGAGGTTCGGCGAGTTGATGGACTCGACCGGCGGCACCGCGTACAGGAACGAGTCCGGGTTCCGGAAGCGGTTGTGGAACTGCCAGCGGTAGGCGACGTCCACGACGCCGTCGCCCGTGTTGTCGATCTTCACGTAGTAGCGGGCCTTCGGGTCCAGCTTGCCGAAGTACGGCCCGCCCGCGGGGTTCTCGAACGGCACCCAGTTCGAGACGATGGTCAGCTTGCCCGGCGCGTCGGGCGCCGTGAACGCGTAGAGGTCCGTGTTGTCGGCGCTCGGGTCGAGCATGATCCGCGGGGCCTCGCGGTGGGATGAGCCGAGCACGCCGGTGGTGGCCAGCGCGCCCGCACAGAGGACGGCGACGGTCGCCGCCCCCAGCAACGGTGTCCGCATGGACGACTCCTGGGGTTTGGGGGACGTCGTCCTGTGCGCGCCAGGCCGCCGCGCGGTTGTAAAAGTTGTCGCGAAGGGGTCGCGAGTAGCGGCTTGCCGGGGCCGGCGAACGGCTGGCTGGGTAAGGAGTGAGAGCCCTGGCCGCCGTGCATGGATGATCGTTGTGGGCGGCGCCACCGGAGGGGTGAGGGAATCTAGGTACCTATAGGGGTCCTAGATTTACACCCGATCCCCTGAGCAAAGCCGACCATGGTCGGTCGTGATCGGTTCCCGCGCTCCCGCCCGAGACTCGCGCAGACCCGACCCTCGGACCCGGACCCAAGGCCGACCGCCTCCCTACCCAGCCGGCCGTTCGCCGGCCCCGGCAGGCCGCAACACGGCCGACCCGCTACAGATCCCGGAACAGCGCCAGAGCCGCTGCCACGACCTGCGGCTCGTGCGGGAACGCGATCTGCTCGAGCGGCTTGGAGTAGGGCATCGGGAGGTCCGCGCCGGTCACGCGCGCCACCGGCGCGTCGAGCCAGTCGAACGCCTGCTCCTGGATCAGCGCCGCGAGGTTGGCGCCGACGCCGCCGTGCGGCCAGCCCTCCTCGACGATCACGCAGCGATTCGTCTTGCGCACCGAGTCGAGGATCGTGTCGAGGTCGAGCGGGCGCAGCGTGCGCGGGTCGATCACCTCGGCGTCGACCTCGTGCTCCTCCGCGAGGACCTCGGCGGCCTTGACCGCGGTCAGCGCCATGCGCGAGATGCCGACCAGGGTCACGTCGGCGCCCTCGCGGCGGATCGCCGCCTGGCCGAAGTCGACCACGTGGTCGCCGTCGTCGGGGACGTCGCCGCGCTGGCCGTAGAGCGACTCGTGCTCGATGAACACCACCGGGTTGTCGTCGCGGACCGCCGCCTTGAGCAGGCCCTTGGCGTCCGCCGGGGTGGACGGCACGGCGACCAGCATCCCCGGCACGTGCAGGAAGATCGCCTCCAGGCAGTGCGAGTGGGTCGGGCCGAGCTGGTGACCGGCGCCCTGGGGCATCCGCACGACCATCGGCACCGTCACCTGGCCGCCGAACATGTAGTGGATCGTCGCCATGTGGTTGACGATCTGGTCCATGGCCAGCAGCGAGAAGTTGATCGTCATCAGCTCGACGATCGGCCGCAGCCCGGTCATCGCCGCGCCGACGCCCATGCCCACGATCGTGTTCTCGGAGATCGGCGTGTCCCGCACGCGCTTCTCGCCGAACTCCTCCAGTAGCCCCTGGGTGACCTTGAACGCGCCGTTGAAGACGCCGATGTCCTCACCCATGATGAGCACGCGCTCGTCGCGCTGCATCTCCTCGCGCAGCGCCTGGTTGAGCGCCTCGCGGTAGCGGACGGTCGCCATCAGCCCTCGTCCTCGGACGCCAGCGCCCGCTCGTCCTCGCCCCGGTGCACGCCGGCCGAGCGCTCGTCCACGGAGTACCAGCCCTTGACCTGGTCGCCGAGCACGTAGACGTGGTCGTAGATCGACTCGGGCGGCGGGAAGTCGGAGGAGTCGGCGAACGAGACGGCCTCGTCGATGCGCTCCACCGCCGCCTTGTCGAGCTCGTCGACGTCGTCCTTGTCGAGCTCCAGGCGCTCGGCGAACGTCGGGATCGGGTCGCGCTTGCGCCACTCCGCGACCTGCTCCTTGGTCCGGTACTCCTCGGGGTCGGCGGCGGAGTGCCCGCGGAAGCGGTAGGTCAGGGCCTCCACGAGCAGCGGCCGGCGGTCGGAGCGGACCTTCTCGATCGCCTCGCGCAGCACCGCGTGCGTGTCCACCACGTCCATGCCGTCGCAGCGCAGCCCGGGCACACCGAAGCCCTCGCCGCGGCGGTGCAGGTCCGGCTGCGCGCTGTGGCGCTCCAGCGCCGTGCCCATCCCGAACTGGTTGTTGGTGACCATGAAGACCACCGGCAGCTTCCACAGCGCCGCGAGATTCAGAGTCTCGCCGAACGTCCCCTGGTTGGCCGCGCCGTCGCCGAACACGCACACGGTCACCTCGTCGGTGCCGCGGTAGTCGGACGAGAGCGCGATGCCGGCGGCCAGCGGCAGGTTGCCGCCGACGATCCCGTAGCCGCCCATGAACCGCCGCTCGAGGTCGAACATGTGCATCGAGCCGCCGCGGCCCTTGGACAGCCCCGTCTCGCGCCCGAACAGCTCGGCCATGACGTTCTGCGGGTCCGCGCCGCGGGCCAGCGCGTGGCCGTGCGAGCGGTAGGTGGAGATGAGGTAGTCGTCGTCGCGCATCGCGCGGCAGGCGCCGACGATCGTGGCCTCCTCGCCGATGGCGAGATGCAGGAAGCCGCCGACCTTCGCCTTGGCGTACATCTCACCCGCGCGCTCCTCGAAGCGGCGGATGAGC
>JAICUS010000222.1 GCA_025935735.1 Solirubrobacteraceae bacterium
ATGGGCTGCGATGCCACGACGAACGGCAGCGACGACACGGCCCCGCACCCCGGCTTCAACGTCCCGCCGTGCCCGGTGGCGACGCCGACGCCGACGCCGACCGCGCAGCCCACCGTGTCGCCGACGGTCACGCCGGTGGCCACGCCCACGCCGCCGCCCCCGCCGAAGCGCCCGAGCTTCACGCTGCGGCGCTCCGGGCGGCGGGGCGTGAAGTTCTCGGTCACCTGCCATGCCGCGTGCTCGGTGACCGGCAGGCTGAGCGTGAGCCGGTCCGTGGCGAAGCGGCTGCACCTGGGCTCGCGGCGGACGGTCGGGACGGTGAAGGCGAGGGTGAACGCGGCGGCGCACAGGACCTTCACGGTGCGGCTGAATCGGACCGCGGCGCGGGCGCTCAAGCGGGCGAAGAAGGTGAAGTCCTTCAAGGCGACGCTGACCGCCCGCGCGGGGTACGCCGGCACCGCCGCGCGCTCGCAGCACCGCACCGTGATCCTCAAGCGCTAAGGGTCCGGGTAGGGCTGCAGCGGCACGCGGTGGGTGAACTCGCGGGCGCCGAGCTCGTAGGCGCCGCCGGCGGGGGAGTAGAGCTCGGCGGAGCGGCGACCGGGGCGGCGGGCGCGCAGGCGGACCTCGGCGATCCCGGCGTGGAGCACCTCGCGCTCGCCGGCCACCGGATCGGCGCCGACGCCGGCGTAGCGGAAGGCGGCGACCTGGTCGAGGTCGGCGTTGACGGCGACGCGGACCTCGACGCGCCCGCCCGGGACGATCGCCTCCAGCCGGCCGGGCAGCGCCGCCACCCGCACGCCGGGGACGTGGCCGAGCCCGCCGAGCCGCATCCGCTCGCCGAACAGCGAGACGGCGCCGTTGGCGACCCAGGGCAGGGTCGCGCCGCCGACGCGCACGCGGGCCAGGGCGAGCTCCAGCCAGGCGTCGGGCTCGTCCTCGAAGCCGGCGGCGTGCAGCCACACCCAGCGCTCGGCGTGCTCGGCGCCCCAGTTGTGGCCCACGGTCGCGCGCCAGCCGACGACCTCCAGGACGCGGCCGTCGATGGCCAGCCGGCCGGTCGTATGGGCGTCGGGCGCCGGGGCCTCGAGCTTGGTGCGCGGCAGCGGCGCGCGGTAGAGCGCGCCGGGGCGAAGATGGCGCAGCGGCGCGCCCGCGCCCGTCACCGTGAGGTCCCAGGAGGCCATCCGGCCGCGCGCGTGCGCCTCCCCCCGGAACCCGCCCGGCCCGGAGAGCGCGCTGCCCGGGAACCGCGCCGCAGACTCCTTGACCGCGCGCGGGCCGCCCTCGGCCGGGTCGAACAGCGTGCACCACATGGCCACGGTGTCCGCGGCGGCGCTCGCCCCGCGGTGGCGCGTGTGGCGGATCCACAGCGCCCGCGGAGGCCGGCCGGCCTCGGCGTCGCGCGCGCTCAGGAACCACGACTCGTAGCGGCCGCCCACCTGCCCATTGTGCCGTCCGACGCACCCCGTACCGTGAGCGGCGTCGGCCTCCCAAGAGACCGGGGAACACCGCAATGCCACTCTGCTTCATAGATCCGCAGGACGCGATCCGCGTCATCGCCGAGTCCGTGGGCCGCGAGGCGCGCCGCCAGCTGCTGGGAGAGCTCGTCCGCGCCTGGGTGGACGAGATCCCCGAGGAGGAGCTGGCCTCCCACTACGCCAAGGCCGTGGCGGACCTCGACGAGCACGACCTGTCGATGCTCGCCGCCTGGCACGCCTCGCTCGAGGTGGGCACGCCGCTGGCGAACAAGGACTTCCTGGTCGGGGCGTTCAAGGGCCTCGGGGAGAACCGCCGCGAGGCGCTGAAGATCGCCGCCGGCCTGCGCGGCGAGGACGCGTTCGCCGCCGGCGTGGCCGAGGAGCAGGCGCTGGAGAGCGTGCTGCCCTGGCTGTCGCGCGAGCGGGCCACGGAGCTGCTCGCGGAATGCCTCGAGCTGTACTGCTGGGACCGCTTGGGCAGCGATAACTAGCGCGGCCCCGCGAGATGACTGAAGGCGGGCAGCCCCTCCACCCCGCCCCGATCATCCGACCTTAAGCGCGGCGGAGGATGTCGTAGCGCCCGATCGCGGTCCGGCCGTCGAAGTGCCAGCGGAAGAACGCGCAGTCCAGGCGCAGGCCGCCGAGGTCGAGCGTCGCGCCGGCGACCGCCTCGCCGGTGCCGCGGAAGGCGAACTCGTCGTCGTCCTCGCCCCACAGCTCCAGGCCGGCGCGGATCTGCCGCCCGGCGCCGTCGGTGGTGGTGGAGAGCCGCGGCTCGTCGATCCGCCGGGCCCGCTGGGCGTCCAGCGCGGCCGCCCATCGCGCCTCGTCGGCGTGCGATTGCGCGCCCGTGCCCCGCACGGCGGCGACGACGACCCCGGTCCCGTCGTCCAGCCATGCGCCGACCGACCGGGTCAGCGCGATCTTGTCCCAGTCCGGGTTGCCCCAGCTGCGCCCACGCTGCCCGAGCCCGCGGACCGGGCGCTCGCGGCCGTCCACCCGCACGGTCCCGCGCACCCGGCACAGCTGCTCGTAGCCCTCCATCCCGCCGGCGCGCGCGACCGCCTGGCGGCCGCCCACCTCGGCCGGCGGCGTCAGCGCGGCGAACTCCAGCGCGAAACCCGGCTCCCCGGAGGAGCGCACGCTCCAGCGCACCAGCGGCTCATCGACGGTCGCGGTCACGCCGTCCGCCGAGGCCGCCGCGGCCACGGTCGAGCGGCCGGAGAGCGCCACCACCAGCGCGCTGCGCCCCGGCGAGCCGTCGCCCTCGATCCCCTCCGCCACCCGCACGAGCCCGTACAGCTCCGCGCCGGCGTCTGCCCACGCGTACGTGACCGCGTCGGTGTCGCCCGGCTCGCGCAGCGGGCGCGGCGCCTCGAGCTCCGCGTCGCTCATCGCGGCGGGTCCAGGCGGTCAGGGTCGACGTCGACGGCCGTGGCCTCGACGTCGGACGGGCGCCCGTTGCGCGACGGCATCGCGGTGCCGACGATCCGCAGCGCCGCCCGGCGCACGAGCAGCCGGCGCATCAGCGCGCGCGTGGGCGGCGCGAGGAACAGCGCGCCGAACACGTCGGTGATGAAGCCCGGGGCGAGCATCAGCGCCCCGCCGAAGATCACCAGCACGCCGTCGATCACCTCGCGGTGCGGCACGCGACCCCCGCTCACCGCCTCGCTGAAGCGCCGCCACACCGCCCGGCCCTGCGAGCGCAGCAGCAGCGAGCCGAGCACGGCGTCGGCCAGCAGCAGCGCGATCGTCCACCACACGCCGATCCACTCGCCGACCTGGATGATCAGCGCGATCTCCGCGATCGGCACGATGATCAGCAGCAGGAGGAGCGGCAGCAACATGCGGCCGGGAGGTTACGACGCGCTATGCGATCGCCGGAGCGCCGCCGTCGATGCGCACAGCGGGCATGCGATGCAGCCCGACCGTCTCGATCAGCATGCGGATGTTCGGCTGCGGATGCGCGAGCCAGAGCGTCACGCCCTGCGCCCGCAGCCGCTGGGCGAGGCAGGCGAGGTCGATCATCAGAGACGAGTCGGCGAAGCGCAGCTCCGAGAGGTCGACGATCACGTCCCGGGTGGCGCTGAGGGCGGCCGAGAGGGGACGCCTGCGACGCCCGCTCGTGGTGCGGTCCTCGTCCCCCTCGATGCGGAGGATCGCGAGCTGTGCGTCGAAGCTGACGATGCCGGGACGTTACAACGAACCCCGGGGTGAGTACAGGCTCGTGGGCGCCGATATTCCTACACTCTCGGGGAGATGATCCACGAAGAAGACGTCCTCGAGGCGCTCTCGAACGTCATCGACCCCGAGCTGGGCCTGGATTTCGTCGAGCTCGGCCTGGTCTACGACATCGAGATCGACGGCGGCCGCGTGTCCGTGACCTACACGCTCACCACCCCAGCCTGTCCGATCGGCCCCCAGGTCGCGGAGCAGATGCAGGAGTTCATCGGCGAGATCCCGGGCGTCGAGGAGGTCGTCCCGACGATGGTGTTCTCGCCGCCGTGGACCCCGGACAAGATGTCCGAGGACGCGAAGTTCGCCCTCGGGTACTAGCCGCCGGCGCCTGATCCTCCTGAGGGCGTGGAGGGATCTCCACGCCCGGACCTGGCACGCCTGAACCCGTTTCTGTTCAGATAGGGCTCAGCGAGGGTTCATAAAGGAGAGCTCATGGTCGGGAGAAAGCTGCTCGTCGCGTTCGCCGCGTCGGCGTTGCTGTTGGTTGCAGGACAGTCGCCGGCGTTCGCCGCGGGCGGCGACGGCGGAATCCCGTTCGAGCAGTTGGTCCAGGTGTACGTGCCGGACCAGGATGCCGTCGACAGCGTCGTGTCCAACTACGATGCCGCGGAGTACAAGTCCGTCCAGGACGACGGCTCGATCCTGCTCAACGTCTTCGTCACCGCCCAGGAGAAGGCGTCGCTCGCCGCCCAGGGCTTCGAGATCGGCCGGGTCATCGAGGACTCCAACACCGGCCCCGAGCGCATGAAGGAGCGCCAGGAGGTCATCGACCAGGAGGCGCTCGCCGCCGACGTCGCCCAGAACGGCCTGAAGGGCGCGACGTTCCAGCGCAAGGGCGTCGTCCCCGGCCAGGGCGACACCGTCATCCAGCGCGCCGTCGTGTTCACGGACGCCGTGGGCCCGAACACCGGCCGCACGACCGCGCGCTTCCTCTACGTCGAGGCCTACAACAAGTCCACCAAGCGCGTCGCGGGCTCCAACAACGCCTTCACCGGCCCGTCGCTGGCGCTGTCCTACGCCGGCCCCGACGGCGTCTACGCGGCGGCGACCAACATGGGCCGCTTCATCGACACCGACACGACGCCGGACGAGTACATGTACCACCGGCAGCTGGTCCGCCTGACCGGCGACTACGCGAACCTGTCGGCCGCCGACATCCAGATCCGCGTCGCCACCGCGGCCACCGCCGGCGGCGCCGAGGCCAGCACCGAGACCTTCCCGGTCACCGAGTGGCTGGGCAAGGACCTGCCGCCGCACGTCGCGGGCTTCAAGACCGAGTTCTTCACGCACTACCAGGACCCGACCGAGACCCGCGCCGACCTCGACGCGCTGGCCGCGCGCTACCCGGAGCTGGTGGACGTCATCAACATGCCCGAGAAGACGTCGGGCTACCAGCGCAAGTCGCAGGCGATCATGTCCGGGTCCGCCGACAACATCGGCGCGGCTCCGCTCGGCATCAACGGGCCCCCCGTGATCAACGCCACGGGCGAGATCACGGCCGCCGAGCCGGTGGCCAAGTTCCCGCTGAACGTCACGTCGGGGCAGGCCGCCCGCGCGATCGTGGACGCGATCCCGTCCGGCGAGACCGACTACATCCTCAGCCTCAGGAACCCCTCCGGCACCCTCGTGAGCCAGGTCGACACGGGGACCAGCCCGGAGACGCTGAGCCGGACGTTCAACGCCACCGGCACGTGGACCTACGAGATCTCCGGCTTCCAGGGCGACCTCGGCGACTTCACGTTCCAGGTCGACATGACCGATCCCGCCGCGGCGACCAAGGCCGTCGTGCTCACCGCCACGGACTGGGGCCAGGACGGCGGCAATGACGTCCAGGCCGAGTTCCTCAACCCGGGCACGGCCAACCAGCCGCTGACCGTCACCGTCACCGGAAAGCTGGTCTCGGTCTCCCTCGCCACCGACGGCGGCGGCGCGGTCACCTCGACCGCCAAGCAGGTCGTCGACGCGATCAACGGCGCGCCGGCGGCGGCCGCGCTCCTCTCGGCGACGACCTACCGCGGCAACGCGGGCGGCGGCGTCGTGGTGGCGCGCGCACGGGTCAACCTGTCGGACTTCCTCAACGCTCCCCCGAGCGTCGCGCGCGGTCCGTTCCAGCAGCACCTGTACCGCATCGGCGCGCACCGCGACGGCTCCAAGGTGGGCGTGTTCCTCTTCTGCCAGCAGCACGCTCGCGAGTGGACCACCAGCCTCTCCTGCCAGGAGACCGCGCACGAGCTGGTCGAGAACTACGCCACCGACCCGGAGACCAAGCAGCTGTTGGACAACGTCGAGGTGTTCATCTCGCCGAACTCCAACCCGGACGGCGCGCACTACTCGATGTACGACTCCTCGGCTCAGCGCCGCACGCTGGTCAACTACTGCGCGGCCGACGGCGCCTCCGACCCGGCCGCGCGCAATGCCTGGGGCGTCGACATGAACCGCAACAGCGGCGAGTACTCGCTGTTCGACGGCTACTTCGGCGCGTCGACGTCGTGCACGAGCGACACGTTCGCCGGGCCGTTCGAGTACTCGGAGCCGGAGACGCGCAACGAGAAGTGGGTCGTGGACACGTTCCCGAACGTCAAGTTCTCGAACAACATCCACTCCTACGGCGGCTACTTCATGTGGGCGCCGGGCTCCTACAAGAACGACGGGTTCCGCACGACGGCGCCCGCCCCGAACATCGGCATCGAGAACTACTTCTTCCAGGCCGGTGAGAAGATCCTGCGGCGGATCAAGGACTACCGCGGGACGGCGATCCTGCCGGAGCGCACCGGCCCGATCGCCGACGTGCTCTACTCCGCCGCCGGCAACTCCGCCGACGACGGCTGGTACCGCAAGGGCGTCATCGCCTACTCGTTCGAGACGGGCGCGGACCGGATGCTGAACACCACCACCGGCACGGCCCAGACGCAGGTCGGCTTCCAGCCGTGCTTCGGCGCGGTCGGCACCGGCGGCGGCCAGGGCGCCTGCCCGGCCAACGGCGCGCTGGTCAACGAGGGCCACGACGAGGCGATGGAGTTCGCCGCCGGCAACTACGGCCTCGTCGAGTCCGCCTACGACTACGCGATGGACACGACGGCGCCGAGCACCTCGCTCGACTCCGACGGCGTCACGCAGTCCAAGGACCCGATCCCGTTCCGCTTCATCTGGAACGACGAGGCGGCGGTCATCCACTACACGACCGACGGCTCCACGCCGACGCTCGCGTCGCCCACCTACAACAACCAGCGGGCGCGCAGCATCGGCGAGATCCTGAAGATCGCCACGCCGGGCGCGAACACCGTCAAGTGGTTCGCGGTCGACATCAAGGGCAACCAGGAGGCGGTGCAGTCGCAGTCCCTCCTGCTCGACCAGACGGCTCCGACCGTCACGGTCAACATCCCGGAGGGCGCGGTCTACACGCAGGGCCGTCCGGTCCCGCTCGTGTTCTCGTGCGCGGACGACCAGGGCGGCTCGGGCATCGCCTCGTGCGTCGGCTCGACACCCTCGGGCGCCAACCTGCCGACCGGCACCGCCGGCATGCAGGTGCTGACGATCACCGCGACCGACAACGTCGGCAACGTGTTCGTCAAGACCGTCAACTACCGCGTGCTGGACGCCACCAACGTCGACGGGAGCGTCAACGGCAGCGTGCCGGCGACCCTTGGCCTGACGCTGGGCGCGCCGGCCGCGTTCGGTCCGTTCACGCCGGGCGTCGAGAACAACTACACCGCGACGACCACCGCCACGGTGATCTCGACCGCCGGTGACGCGACGCTGTCGGTCGCCGATCCGAGCACCACCAACACGGGCAAGCTCGTCAACGGCGCCTTCGCGCTGCCGAGCCCGCTGACGGTCTCGGCCGCCAGCGCCGGGAGCACGGCGGGCGCGGGCGGCGCGGTCGGCGGCTCGTCCGCTCCGACCACGCTCTCGACGTGGGCGAACCCGGTGTCCAACGACGTCGTGACCGTCACGTTCAAGCAGCACATCGGCCGCACGGACGCCCTGCGTACCGGCAGCTACGCGAAGACGCTGACGTTCACGCTGTCGACCACCACCCCGTAGGGACTCCACCCCCGGCCCCGGAGCGCGCTCCGGGGCCGGACCCTTCGGGTACCGTGCTCGCCATGCCGGTCGTGGCAACCTCTCGCGGGGCGGTCCGTGGCGCGGCGATCGATCGCGGCGCGCGCTTCCTCGGCATCCCGTACGCCGCGCCGCCGGTCGGCGAGCGCCGGTACCGCGCGCCGGTGCCGGCCGAGCCGTGGGAGGGCGAGCGCGACGCCACTGAGTTCGCCCCGCCGGCCCCGCAGGCGCACCGCGCGATGCCGGGGCTCGACAGCTCGGCGCTGCTCGGGCCCGGCTGGCACGGCTCCGAGCCGTCGCTGACCCTCAACGTCTGGACGCCGGATCCGGCCGGGTCGTATCCGGTGATGGTCAACTTCCACGGCGGCGCGTTCGTGGCCGGCACGCCGAGCTCGCCGATGTACGACGGCGCGGCGTTCGCCCGCGACGGCGTCGTGCTGGTCACGGTCGCCTACCGGCTCGGGATCGAGGGGTTCCTGCCGCTCGACGGCGGCGACACGAACGTGGCCCTGCGCGACCAGCTGGCGGCGCTGCGCTGGGTGCACGAGGAGATCGCGGCGTTCGGCGGCGATCCCGGCAAGGTGACGGCGTTCGGCCAGTCCGCCGGCGCGATGAGCCTCGGGCTGCTGTTCCCGTGTCTGCCGGGGCTCGCCCACCGCGTGATCTCCCAGAGCGGCGGGCTGACGCTGACCCGGAGCCTCGAGCAGGCGGCGAAGGTCACCGAGTTCGTCGCGGCGCTGCTCGGCGTCGAGCCCACGCGCGATGCCTTCGCCGGCGTGCCGATCGCGCGCGTCATCGAGGCCCAGGCGAAGCTCGTGCCGGGGAGCGTCGCGTTCGAAGACGACCCGGCCGGGGGACTCATCGTGTTGCTGCCGGTGCGCGACGGCGACCTCGTGGCGGACGACCCCCTGGCCGCCGTCCGCGGCGTGGCCGGCCTGCCATTGCTGATCGGCGACACCACCGAGGAGGGCAACCTCTACGTCGCCGGCCTGCCCGAGCCCGACCCGGCCGCCGCCGAGTGGATCACCCGCACGATCTTCCGCGACCCGACCGCGGCCTTCGCCGCCGCCCACCCCGGCCCGACCTGGATCTACGAGTTCGCCTGGCGCTCCCGCGCGTTGGGCGGGCGGCTCG
>JAICUS010000015.1 GCA_025935735.1 Solirubrobacteraceae bacterium
GCCGGCATTCCGGTCGTACGTCTGCGTCGCCATCCCGGACCTCCAAGCCGCGTGCTCTCTCAGTGCAGCGCCGCGCGACGCCTTCGAGGCCATTCGAGCGGAATGTACGGTGTATACAAGATGCAGTGGACGAATACAACTCTGCCGCAAGGGAACGCCAAGGCGGTGGCGGACGCCCGGCGATGCCGCACGGCACGCGGCCTGACGGCTCGTCCGGCGCGGCTGGGGTGCCGTGCCGGTTCACCGCGGAGCCGGCGCCCGTCTCTCACGGCAAAATCATCGGACCTTCACTTGCATAAATGGACGTATGGATACAAACTGACGCGCCATGCCGGACGCCTCCCTCGCCGCCGCCACGACCACGCCCCACGGGCACTCGCTCACCTGCCGCGGCTGGGAGCAGGAGGGCGCGCTGCGCTGCCTGCGCAACAACCTCGACCCAGCGGTGGCCGAGCGCGCGGAGGAGCTCGTGGTCTACGGCGGCCGCGGCAAGGCGGCGCGCGACCATCGCTCGCTGGCAGCGATCGAGGCCACGCTGCGCCGGCTGGGGGACGAGGAGACGCTGATCGTGCAGTCGGGCAAGCCCGTGGCCGTGCTGCCCACGCACGCCGACGCGCCGCGAGTGCTCATCTCGACCGCGCTGCTCGTGCCGGCCTGGTCGTCGTGGGAGGACTTCTGGCGCCTCGAAGCCGCCGGGCTGACGATGTTCGGCCAGATGACCGCCGCCGGCTGGTTTTACATCGGCACGCAGGGCATCCTGGGGTTCACCTACGAGACGTTCCGCAGCGTTGCCCGCCAGCACTTCGGCGGCACGCTCGCCGGCCGCCGCGTGCTGACCGCCGGGCTCGGCGGGATGGGCGGCGCGCAGGGCCTCGGCGTCGTGCTCAACGGGGGCCGCGCGCTGATCGTCGAGGTGGACCCCGAGCGTGCCCGGCGGCGTCTGGACGCCGGCTGGATCGACGTGCTGACGAGCGACTACCGCGAGGCGGTGAGCGCGCTGGCGCGCGACGACGGCCCGGCCGCGATCGGGCTGGTGGCCAACATCGCCGAGGTCGCGCCGCGGATCGCACGCGACCGCGTCCCGATCGACGTCGTCACCGACCAGACGGCGGCGCACGACCTGCTGCACGGCTACGTCCCAGTCGGGTCCACGCCCGCGGAGACGGCCCGCGTCCAGCCGGGCGACGAGCGCCACCTCGCCGCGGTGCGAGCCTCGCTCGTCGCCCACGTCGAGGCGATGCTGGAGCTGCGCGCGCGCGGCGCGGTGACCTTCGAGTACGGCAACAACCTGCGCGAGCAGGCCCGCGCGGCCGGGGTGCCCGGCGCGGCGGAGATCCCGGGCTTCGTGGTCGCCTACGTGCGCGACATGCTCGCCGCCGGGATCGGCCCGTACCGCTGGGTCGCGCTCACCGGCGACGATGAGGACCTGCGCCGCTCCGAGGACGCGCTGATGGAGGTCGTGGGGCGCCCGTCGCTGGAGCGCTGGATCGGCCTGGCCCGCCGGCGCATCGCCCGCCAGGGGCTGCCGGCCCGGATCTGCTGGCTGGGCCTCGGCGAGCGCGACGCGGTGGGCGCCCGCCTCAACGAGCTGGTGCGCCGGGGGGACATCGGCCCGCTCGCGCTCGGCCGCGACCACATGGACCCGGCGTCGGTCGCCTCGCCCTCGCGCGAGACCGAGGGCCTGCTCGACGGCAGCGACGCCATCGCCGACTGGCCGATCCTCGTCGCGCTGCTCAATGCCGCCCAGGGCGCGAGCTGGGTCGCGGTGGGAAACGGCGGCGGCGTGGGGATCGGCCGCAGCATCCACAGCGGCATGGTCGTGGTGGCCGACGGCAGCGAGCGGGCCGAGCGCAAGATCCGCCGGGCGTTCTGGACCGACCCCGCGCTCGGCGTGGCCCGCTATGCCGACGCGGGCTACCCGGCGGCGGTCGCCGCCGCGGCCGAGCACGCGGTGGACCTGCCGATGGCACCCGAGCCGGGAGCGAGCCCATGAGCCGGCGCTTCACGCTGAGCATCGACACCGGAGGGACCTTCACCGACGGCTTCGTCACCGACGGCCGCCGCAGCGCCCAGGTCAAGGTCGACACCACGCCGCACGACCTCACGGCGGGCTTCGTCGCCTGCGTCGAGGAGGCCGCGGCCGCAGTGGGTGAGCCGCTGGCGCGCTTCCTCGCGGCGCTGGACGCCCTGCACTTCAGCTCGACGATCGCCACCAACACGGTGGTGGAGCGGCGCGGCGCGCGCGTCGGGCTGATCGTCACCCGCGGCGCCGAGGAGCGCCTGTACGGCTCGGAGGACCAGGCGGCGGCGCTGCGCGCCTTCGTCGCGCCCGAGCTGGTCCGCGGCGTCAACGAGCGCACGGACGACGATGGCGCGGTCGTGACGTCGCCGGCGGAGGCCGAGCTGGCCACCGCCGTGCGCGAGCTGCTCGAGCGCGGCGTCGCGCTGCTGCTGATCAGCTTCGCCAACGCGCACCGCAACGACGCCAACGAGGTCGCGGCGCAGGCCGCCGTCAACGGCTCCTACCCGCGCCACTACCTGGGTGCGGTGCCGCTGATGATCGGCTCGCGCGTCTCGCTGGCCGCCGACGACCACGGCCGCACCGCGGTCGCGCTGCTGAACTCCCATCTCCACCCCACCCTCGTGCGCACCCTGTATCGCGCCGAGGACCACGTGCGCCGGCGCGGGCTGCGGCGCCCGCTGCTGGTCGTCAACACCGACGGCTCCACCAGCCGCGTGGCGAAGACCCGCGCGATCGACACGTACAACTCGGGTCCGAGCGCCGGCGTGCTCGGCGCGGCTTACGTCGCCGAGGCGCTCGGCGCGCGCGACGTGTGCACGTTCGACGTCGGCGGCACCACCACCGACGTCGCGCACGTCACCGGCGCCCGGGCGCCGCAGGACGACGTCACCGCCCTGGGCCCGGTGCGCGCCCCGCATCCGGCGGTGGCGCTGCACAGCTTCGGGCTGGGCGGCGGGTCGATCGTTCGCGCCCAGGACGGGCGCATCCTGGTGGGCCCCGAGAGCGCGGGCGCGAATCCGGGCCCGGCGTGCTTCGGTCTGGGCGGCCGCGCGCTCACGCCGACCGACGTGTGGCTGCTGCTCGGCCACCTGGAGCCGGGTGCGTTCCTCGGCGGCCGGCGCACGCTCGACCCCGAGCGCGCCCGCGCCGGCGCGGCTGCCCTGGCCGCCGAGTTGGGCATCGACCCCGACGCCGCCGTGCTGGAGGCCCAGGCGGCGATCCACCGCACCCTGCGCGAGCGCCTCCGTGAGTGGGCGGGCGACCAGCCGCCCGCCGAGGACCGCTGGCTGTTCTCGTATGGCGGCGGCGGAGGCCTGCTGTGCGCCGAGGCGGCCGCCGCGCTCGGAATCCGCCGCGTGGTCGTGTTCCCGCACAGCTCGGTCTTCTCGGCCTTCGGCGGCGGGCTGCTGCCGGTCGCGCACACCTACCGCGCGCTGGTCGCACCCGGCCGGGCCGACGCCGTGGTCGCGCGGCTGGCCGACGGCGCCCGCCGCGACCTGCGCGCCGAGGGCGTCATCGACCCCCACGCGGTGCAGGCGCAGCTCGCCATCGGGGACGGGCCGCCGGCTGCGTCCACCCTGGCGGCGCTGCTGGACGGGGGGAACGCCGACGGCGCCGCCGGCATCGCCACGCTCGCCGTCACCGTCGACCGCGAGCGCGACCTGGCCATGCTCGCGGGCGAGCCGTTGTCCGGCGGCGGGGAGCGCACGATCGTCACGACGGACGGTCCGCTGCCGGTGCCGCTCGTGGGCGGGCTCGGGCGCGCGGACGCCCCGGAGGCGAGCGGGCCCGCGTTCCTTCAGGCGCCGGACACGACGATCTTCGTCCCGCCCGGCTGGACCGTCGCCTTCACCGAGCACGGTTACGGCGTGATGACCGCAGGAGAGGATCGCTGATGCGGCGACAGATCACCGAGCACCTCGACATCGACCTCGACGAGGAGCGCTGGCGTTGCCGGCGCTGCGACCGCGACCTCGGCGACGCGCGTGCGAGCTACAAGCGCGGCACGGTCGTCGTGGAGCGCGACCCGCGCGAGATCCACCGACCGGTGGTGGAGGGCGAGTACACGTTCGCGCCCGATCCCGAGTGGTGCCGCGTCCTCGAGTTCGTCTGCCCTGGCTGCGCGACGCTGCTCGAGGTGGAGTACCTGCCGCCGGGGCACCCGATCACCCATGACATCGAGATCGATGTCGGCGCGCTGAAGGCGGCGAGCGCGGGATGAGCGGCTCGCTCGAGATCGACATCGGCGGCACGTTCACGGACTGCTACGTGCGCCTGGACGGCCGCGAGACCTGGTGCAAGACCCGCACCACGCCGTTCGACCTCTCGCAGGGCATGGCCGAGGCGATCGAGGAGTCGGCGCGGCGACTCGGGCTGGCCAAGCGCGATCTGCTCGAGGAGATCGAGATCATCCGCTACTCGACCACGCTGGCCATGAACAAGCTGATCGAGCGCAAGGGCCCGCGGCTGGCGCTGGTCACCACCGAGGGCTTCGAGGACACGCTGCTGATCGGCCGCGCGAGCCAGTGGTCGGACGGCATCTCGTTCAAGGAGCAGCGCAACATCGCCGCGGCGCGCAAGCCGGAGCCGCTGATCCCGAAGGAGCTCACGGTCGGCGTGCGCGAGCGGGTCGACTCCTCCGGCGCAGTGCTGCGCGAGCTCGATGAGGACCACTTCCTGGCCCAGCTCGACGCACTGGTCGACCGCGGTGTGCGCGGGTTCGTGGTGACGCTGCTGTGGTCGTTCCTGAACCCGGTCCACGAACAACGCATCCGCGAGCTGATCGAGACCGAGTACAACGAGACCTACCTCGGCGCCATGCCCGTCTTCCTGTCGAGCGAGATCTCACCGCGCAAGCTCGAGTACACGCGTACGACGATGACGGTGCTCAACGCCTACCTGCACCAGTCGATGTACGAGGAGCTCATCGGCATCGGCCAGCAGCTGCGCGGCGACGGCTACCAGAAGCCGCTGATGATGGTGCACAACACGGGCGGAATGGCCAGCGTGTTCCGCTCGGCGGCCATGCACACGTTCAACGGCGGGCCGGTGGCGGGGCTGATGGGCGCCGCCGCGCTGGGCCGCGGCTACGGCCGCCGCAACGTGGTGCTCACCGACATGGGCGGCACGAGCTTCGACATCGCCATGGTCGTCGAGGGCAGCACGCGCTTCTACCAGTTCGCCCCGACGATCGACCGCTGGACGGTCGACGCCACCATCCTCGACACCCGCTCGATCGGCTCGGGCGGCGGCTCGATCGCGTCGGTCAACCCGCTGCTCGACAACCGCCTGGAGGTCGGCCCGGAGAGCGCCGGCTCGATCCCCGGGCCGGCGTGCTACGACCAGGGCGGCCGCGAGCCGACCGTGACCGACGCCGACCTCGTGCTCGGCTACCTGAGCGCCGAGCGCTTCCACGGCGGCCAGCTCAAGCTCAACCGCCGCCGCGCGGAGCGGGCGATCCGCGACCGCATCGCCACGCCGCTGGGCATCGAGGTCGACGAGGCCGCGCTGCTGATGAAGCGGATCATCGACGCCCGCATGGGCGCGGAGATCTACAAGGAGACGGTGCTCAAGGGCTACGACCCGCGCGAGTTCGTCATCTTCGCCGCGGGCGGCGCCGGCCCGGCGCACTGCTGCGGCTACGCGAGGGCCGCGGCGATGCGCGAGATCGTCGTGTTCCCGTTCGCCTCCACGTTCTGCGCCTACGGCTCCTCGACCATGGACGTCCTGCACGTCTACGAGCGGTCTCGCCACTTCACCCTGCTGGCCCCCGCCCGCGGCCCGTGGCTGACCGACTACGCGGGCTTCAACGAGACCGTCGAGGCGCTGAAGGCGGCCGCGGTGCGCGACTTCTCCGGCGAGGGCTTCGACGCGTCGCGGGTGACCTACGAGCTCGAGCTCGACATGAAGTTCGGCGGCCAGCTCAACGTCAAGCGGGTGGCCTCGCCGCTGCTGTCGGTCGGCTCCGAGGAGGACATGCGGGCGCTCTACCAGGCGTTCGAGACCGAGTTCAGCGAGGCGTACAGCCGCCTCGGGCTTCACCCTGACGCCGGCGTGGAGATCGAGGCGTTCGTGCTCAAGGCGCGGCTGACCCGCGAGCCGCCGGCCCGCCCACAGGCGCCCGACGGCGCTCCGGCGGGCGCGCCGGAGCCGATCGAGCACCGCCCCGCACTGTTCGCGCTGGCCGACGGGCGCGTGGACACGCCGGTCTACGCGATGAGCGCGTTGCGGCCCCGCCAGCGGATCGAGGCGCCGGCGCTGATCGAGTCGGAGGACACGACGGTGGTGCTCTCTCCTGGCTGGTGGCTCGAGACCGACGAGCGCGGTGCGATGGTTCTGAAGCGAAGCGAGGGTGACGATGTTTGACAGCGCCATCATCGACGCGGCGATGCGGCCCGCGCCGCCGACCGAGCAGGAGCTGCACGACGCGGCCGCGCTCGCGCCCGGCGACTACGAGATCTACTCCGAGAACCTCGTGCTGATGCTGCAGGAGGGCAAGGAGGTCATGACCAAGATGGGCATCTCGAGCATGCTCCACTCCGGGGACACGCTCGTGGCCATCTACACCGCCGGCGGCGACCTCGTCTCCGCGGTGCTCGGCACCTACCTGCACTCGGTCACCGGCCAGGTCCCGATCAAGTTCATTGCCGACGAGTTCGCCGACGACCCGTCGGTCGGCGTGCGCGAGGGCGACGTCTACTACTGCAACGAGGCGCTCTACGGCGGCATCCACAACCCCGACCAGTTCGCGATCATGCCCGTCTTCCACGAGGGCGAGCTGATCGCCTGGGTGGTGTCGGGCGCCCACCAGTCCGAGACGGGCGGCTCAGAGCCGGGCGGCGAGGTGACGCAGGCCCACACCCGCCACGACGAGGGGATGAAGCTGACGCCGATCAAGATCGGCGAGAGCTACCGGCTGCGCAACGATCTGCTGCGCATGATGGAGAACTTCATCTCGCGCGCGCCGCGGATGCAGGTGACCGACGTCAAGGCCCGGGTGGCGGCGTGCGACCGCGTGCGGGTGCGCCTCCAGGAGCTGGCCGGCCGCCGCGGCAACGCGATGCTGCGCGGCCTGTTCCGGCGGATGATCCAGCAGACCTCGCTGGGCGTGCGCCAGCGCATCGCCGGCTGGCCGGACGGCGTCTATCGCCACAACGTGTTCATGGACACCACCGGCCACGAGGACGGCCTGCTGCGCATCTCGGTGGCGGTGACCGTGGCCGGCGACTCGCTGATCATCGACTTCAGCGGCACCTCGCCCGAGCACGAGGGCTCCTACAACGCGTTCACCAACGTCATCCGCGGGCACTGCGCGGTCAACCTCTACCAGTTCCCGTTCCACGACTTCCCGATCTCCTCCGGGATGCTCGAGCACATCGACATCCGCGTCCCGCACGGCACGCTGTTCGACGCCGACCCCGAGGCGGCGATCAGCTGCTCGCCGCTGGTCGGCGCGATGGTCTTCCCGCTGCTCGGCGTCGCGCTGTCGAAGGCCATGTTCCCCACCGAGCAGCGCTCGCTGGTGTGCGGCTTCACCTCGTCGAGCGCCTCGGCGGTGATGGTGGCCGGCACCAACCAGCACGGCGTGCGGGTGACCGACTTCATGGGCTATCCGCTGAACGCCTACGGCCTGGGGGCGCGCTCCGACAAGGACGGCGTCGACGTGTTCGGCTTCCCCCACGGCCCGTGGGGCAAGGCGCCCGACGTCGAGGACATCGAGGCCGAGTTCCCGCTGCTGCACCTCTACCAGAAGCGCCAGCGCGACACCGGCGGGTCCGGCCGCTACCGCGGCGGCGTGGGCGCGGCGGTGGCCTACGTGGTCCACCAGTCGCCGCGGCTGGCGTTCACCTCCAGCCAGAAGGAGTCGAAGTTCCCCGCCCACAACGGCCTCTATGGCGGCTACTCGATGTCGGTGGTGCCCGGCATCCGCGTGCTCGGGGCGAGAGTGCAGGAGCAGATGCGCGAGGGCGTCCGGCTGCCCACCGACGACTACGAGCTGGCCTCCGGCGACAGCGACCTGCGCGGCGACGTGATCGTCGAGCACCAGACCCGCGGCATCCGCGTCCTGCACGAAGGCGAGGTGCTGGCCGCCAGCACGCAGGGCAGCGGCGGCTACGGCGACGTGCTCGACCGCCCGGCCGCGGAGGTCATGGACGATCTGCGCGAGGACGTGATCAGCCACTGGACCGCGCGCGAGGTCTACGCCGTCGTCTACGACCCCGACACGCTGATCGCCGACGACGAGGCCACGCGCGCGGCGCGCGAGCGCGTGCGCGTGGAGCGCCTGGAGCGCGGCCGGCCCTACGACGAGTTCGTGGCCGAGTGGGAGCAGCGGCGCCCGCCTGACCAGGTGCTCAAGTACTTCGGCGAGTGGCCGTCCGGCGCGCCCAACCGGGAGGTCGTGCGCATTTGACCGGCCGCGAGCGCTTCGGGGCCGCCGCCGCCGGCGAGGCGCTGGCGTTCGCGCCGCTGCTGTGGGACGAGGTGGCCGAGCTCGTGCACCAGCCGGGGGACGCCTGGTGGCACGACCCGGGGGCGGCGACCCGGATCCTGGTCGACGCCGCGACGCTGGCCGGGGCCGACGCGCTGCTCGTGCCCGCGCTGCCCGCGGCGGTCGACGAGCTGGCCGCGACCGGCGCGCGGGGCGACGACGCGCTCGACGGCCTGGCCGGCTCGGCGCCGGTGGGCCGGGCGGTCGCGGTCCTGGAGCGCCTGGCCGGGTCGGACTCGCGGGCGGTGGTTGCGGTGCTGCCGGATCTCGCCGGGCTGCTGCGCCGGATGGGCGGCGAGGACGAATACGTGGCCGAGGACGCGTTCATCGACCTCGCCCGGGTGGCGCTGGAGGCCCGGGCGGATGGGCTGGCGGTGATCGCCGCCGAAGAGGCCGCCGTGGTCGCGTCCGGCGAGCGGGCGGGCGGGCTGGCCGCGCTGTTCCGCCGCCCGGTGGTCAGCGCCGTGCTGGGGAGCGGCGCGTGGGTCGAGCGGCGGCCGGAGGTGCCGGTCGGCTTTCTGGGCGACGACGGCGCCTGGCCGGCGCAGGCCGCCGGCGTCGTGCTCACGCCCGGGGACGTCAGCGGCCGCTGGGGCGTCGACGCGCTGCGGGCGATCGGAGCCGCCCGGCCGTGAGAGTCGCCGTGCTGGGCAGCGGGGTGATGGGCGTCAACATCGCCCGCACGTTCCTGCGCGCGGGCGCCGAGGTGGCGCTGTACTCGCGCTCGGAGGAGACGCTCCGGCGGGCGCGCGCTCAGCTCGCCGGCGAGCGCGAGCCGGCCGGCGCTTCGACGCAGGTGGCCGGCGCGGCGGCCGGCGCGGACCTCGTGATCGAGTCAGTGCCGGAGCGCGAGCCGCTCAAGCGCGAGCTGCTGGCGGCCGCCGAGGCCGCGGCCGGCCCGCAGGCGGTCATCGCCACCAACACGTCCTCACTGTCGCTCGACCGGCTGGCCGACGCCCTGGAGCGGCCCGAGCGCTTCCTCGGGCTGCACTGGTTCAACCCCGCGCACCTGATCCCGCTGGTCGAGGTGGTGCCGTGCGAGCGCACCGACGCGGTCGTGACCGCGTGGGCGGTCGACCGGCTGCGCGCGGCCGGCAAGCGGCCGCTGCGGCTGACCCGGGCGGTCCCGGGGTTCGTGGCCAACCGCCTCCAGTACGCGCTGATCCGCGAGGCGCTCGCCCTGCTCGAGGCCGGCGTGGCCGACGCGCCGTCGATCGACGCCGCGTTGACCGACTGCTTGGGGTTGCGCTGGGCGGCGATCGGGCCCCTGCGCTCGACCGACCTCGCGGGCGTGGACACCGCGGTCGCGGTGGCGCAGCAGCTCTATCCCGAGCTGTCGGCGGAGCGCTCGGTGTCGGCGCCGCTGCTGGCGCTGCGCGACGCCGGCCGGCTGGGCGCGCGCGGCGGCGAGGGCTTCTACCGCTACGAGGACCCGGGGGCGGCCGAGCGCGCCCGCGACCGGCTGCTGGAGGCGGTGCTCGCGGCCACCGCCGCGGCGCGCTCGGCGTCCGCGCCCGACGGCGCCGGGGCGGGGTCGTCCTCCCAGTACCCCAGCTCAGTCAAGTAGTCGCGCAGCAGCGCCCAGGCGTGCAACACGTGCGAGCGCATCGCCTCGCGGGCGGCCGCGGCGTCGCCGCGCTCGAGCGCGCGCCGGATCGCCTCGTGCTCGTCGACGTTGAGCACGCGCCGCTCCTCGGGCGTGCGCAGCGCGCGCCAGACGTAGTCCTTCGGGAAGGCGTTCTCGGTGGCGGTGATCATCTCTGCCAGGTAGGCGTTGCCGACGGCTGCGCGGATGGTGCGGTGGAAGTCGGTGTTGGCCGCGGCGATGCGCTCGTTGAGCGCGGCGGCGCCGGCCGCCGCGGGAGTGCGGGCGGCGTCCTCGACGGCCGAGCTGAGCGCCGCCTGGTGACCCTGGAGGCGGATCATCAACGCGTCGTCCCGGTGCGCGGCGGCCTGCGCCGCGGCGTAGCCCTCGAGCTCCGCGCGCACGGCGTAGATGTCGCCGAGCTCGCCGGCCGTCAGACGGCGGACCACGACCGCCCGGTTGGGCAGCTTGCGCACCAGCCCCTGCGCCTCGAGCCGCTGGATCGCCTCGCGCAGCGGCGTGCGGCTGACGCCGTAGCGGGCGCTCAGGTGCTCCTGGAAGAGCCGCTCGCCCGGGCGCAGCGCGCCGCGCAGGATGTCCTCCTGGATCCGGAACGCCAACTCTGTGGTCAACGACCGGGCTTCCAGCGGGCGCGCGAGTCCGCTCACCCGAACAGCCTAGTGCGTCACTGCGACGACCTCCGACCGCATCGATTCTGCATCTTGTATACACTCGATTCCGTAGACCATGTCCGACCCCGGCTCCGTCGACTCCGTCAAGCTCGCTGCGACGCCCTTCCCGCCGATCGAGCGGCCGCCCACACTGTCCGAGCACGTCGTCCAGATCCTGCGTGACGACATCCTGAGCGGACGGCTGGCCCCCGGCGAGCGCCTGACGGAGAGCACCATCATGTCCCGCACCGGCGTCAGCCGGACGCCGGTGCGCGAGGGCCTGCGCAACCTCGAGGCGGAGGGGCTCGTGGTCAGCCGGCGCGGCCGCAGCAGCTACATCACCTACCGGCTCTCGGCCGAGGAGGCGGCGCTGGTCTATGACTGCCGGCTCGTGCTCGAGCCCTACCTGACGGGGCTGGCCGCGGAGCGCCTCGGCTCGGACGAGCTGGCGTCGCTCGAGGCCGTACTCGAGCGCTTCTCGAGCGCGCTCGACGGCGACCCGCGCGCAGTCGGCCAGCTCGACGCCGACTTCCACCTGTCGATCTACGCCGCCAGCCGTAGCGAGCTGCTCGGCGTGCTGCGCGGCTACTGGTCGCGCCTGCAGATCGAGCTGTCCGAGCGTGTGTACGCGATGGAGGTGCCGCGGCGCTTCGTCGCCGAGCACGAGGGCATCCTCCAAGCGCTCGCCGCGCACGACGGCACGCTGGCCGCCGAGCGCATGCGCTCCCACCTCGAGCATGGGCGGGCCGTGCTCGCCGCGGCACTCGCCCGACCCGAAAGGACCACGCAGTGACGACCGAACGCTTCGGGCTCGCGCTCGAGAACTTCACCGCTGCGCCGCGCGAGCCGGACGTCGGCGCGCTGCTGGCCTATGCCCGACGGGCCGAGGAGCTGGGCTTCGGCTCTCTGTGGGCGTGGGACCACATGCTGCTCGGGACCCGGAAGCCGTTCCCGTTCCTGGACTCGCTCACCACGCTGGCGGCGCTCGCGCCGATGACCGAGAGGGTGCGGCTCGGCACCGGCGTCCTCATCCTGGCGCTGCGCAACCCACTCGTGATGGCGAAGGTGTGCGCCACGCTCGACCACCTGTCCGGAGGCCGGCTGACGCTCGGGTTGGCCACGGGCTGGTACGAGCGCGAGTTCAACGCCGCGGGCGTCCCCTACCGGCGGCGCGGCCGGGTCTTTGAGCACAACCTGGAAGCGATCCAGCGCTTCTGGAGCGGCGAGCCGGTGGCCGGCGAGCAGAACGGCATCGAGTACCGCAACGCGTTGATGCTGCCAGCGCCCCTGCAGCGGCCGCGGCCCAAGCTGCTGATCGGCGGCTACGTCGACAAGGTGCTCCAGCGGGTGGCCACCAAGTCGGACGGCTGGCTGACCTACTTCTACACGCCCGAGAGCTTCGCCGACGCCTGGCGCAAGATCCGCGGGTTCGCCGAAGAGGCGGGGCGCGACCCGGACGGGCTGGAGAACGTCGCCCAGCTGCCGATCTGCGTCGCCGGCTCCTTCGAGGAGGCCGACCGGCGGTCGCGCGAGTACATCGCCGAGTACTTCGACCTGCCCGAGTGGAGCGAGTCGAGCGCCGAGAGCTCGATCCGCGGCACGCCCGAGGACTGCGCCGAGCAGCTGGCCCGCCAGTTCGAGGCTGGCGTCCAGCACATCTGCCTGTGTCCGGCGGGCTACGACCCCGAGCAGGTCGAGCGGATCGCCGCCGAGGTGCTGCCGCTGCTGGCGGACGCCGGCGTGGGGGCCGCGTGATGGACAAGCGGATGGACCTCGCCCAAGCGGCGGAGCTGGTCGCCGACGGCGACACCGTGGTGATGGGCGGCTGTTTGTACTCGCGCGCGCCCTACGCGATGCTGTTCGAGCTGCTGCGCGCCGCACGGCGCGACCTCACGCTGGCCCGCAACCTCATGTGCTACGAGGCGGAGCTGATGCTCGTGCGCGGGGCGGCGTCGCGGCTGATGTCCAGCTGGGTGGGAATCGGGCTGCCCTGGGGCATCCCCAAGGTGTTCCGCTCATACGTCGAGCGCGACCCTTCGATCTACGAGGAATGGAGCCACCTGAGCTTCGGGCTGCGCTTCCTCGCCGGCTCGATGGGCATGCCGTTCCTGCCCACCGCGTCGCTGCTGGGCTCTGACGTCCTCGGCCGCACGCCGGCGCAGGAGATGCGCTGCCCGTTCACCGGCGAGCTGTTGGTCGCCGTGCCGGCCTGCCAGCCCGAGGTCGCGCTGCTGCACGCACACCGGGCCGACCCCGAGGGCAACGCACAAGTCGACGGGCCGGTCTACATGGACCTCGAGTTCGCCCGCGCGGCCAAGACCGTGATCGTCACGGCCGAGCAGGTGGTCACCACCGAGGAGGTCACCCGCACGGCGGACCGGACGGTGGTCCCCGGCTTCCTCGTCGACGCGGTGGTCGAGGTGCCGTTCGGCGCTTATCCCGGCGAGTGCTACGGGCTCTACGAGGCGCACTTCCAGCACTTCGACGCCTACGTCGAGATGGTCAACGCCGACGGCGCCGACGGCGTCGAGGCCTACCTGCGCCGACACGTGGACGAGCCCGGGGACTTCGCCGGGCTGCTCGACCTGGTCGGCGCCTCGACGCTGCTCGAACAGCGCCGCCGGGCACGGGAGCTGGTGACGGCATGAGCCGCCCCGAGGAGCTGATGACGATCGCGGGCAGCCGCCTGCTGCGTGACGACCACGTGGTGTTCGCCGGCGTCGGCGCGCCTCTGGAGGCCAGCGTGCTGGCCAAGCGCCTGCACGCGCCGTCGCTGACGATCGTGCTGGAGGGCGGCTCGATCGGCCCGCAGATGATCCCGGGCAAGCTGCCCATCTCCACCAACGAGATGCGCGCTCAGGTCGGCTCGAGCATGCTCGTCGGGATCATCGACCTGTTCCTGTACGCCCAGCGCGGCTGCTACGACGTGGGCTTCATCGGCGCGGCGCAGATCGACGCGTACGGCAACGTCAACACGAGCTACATCGGCGACCCGGACGACCCGAAGGTGCGCCTGCCGGGCAGCGGCGGCGCCAACGACATCGTCTCGAGCTGCCGCGAGATCATCGTGATGACCCGCCACGAGCGGCGCCGCTTCGTCGAGCGCGTCGACTTCGTCACGAGCCCCGGCTACCTGTCCGGCCCCGAGTCGCGGGCGCGCGCGGGGCTGACCCGCTCGCAGCCGATCGCGGTGATCACGGACCTCGCGCTGCTGGGCTTCGACCCCGAGACGGGCCGCCTGCGACTCGATGCGCTCCAGCCCGGCGCGACCGTCGACGCGGTCGTCGACGCCACGGGCTTCGAGCTGCTGATCCCGCGGGAGATCGCGCAGCTGTCTCCCCCCACCCCCGCGGAGCTCGCGGAGCTCCGCCGATTGCACGAGAGCGAAGGGCAGGCCGCCGGCCAGCTCAAGGAGGCCACTGCCACGTCATGATCGGACCATTCATCGACATGCACGGCGCGATCGACGTGCACGTGCACTCCGAGCCGGACCTGTTCCCGCGCATCGCGGACGACGTCGGCGTCTGCGAGCACGCCGCCGGGCTCGGCCTGCGGGCCATCGTGCTCAAGTGCCACTCGGAGCGCACCACCAGCCGCGCGTTCCTGACCCAGCGGCTCGTGCCCGGGATAACCATTCTCGGCGGCATCGTGCTCAACCGGGCGGTCGGCGGGATCAACCCTGCCGCGGTCGAGGCCGCGCTCCAGTTCGGCGCCAAGCAGGTGTGGATGCCCACGGTGGACGCGGCCAACCACGCCGCGACGTTCGGCTCGACGGGCGCCTACGACAAGCAGGCCAGCACGATGGCCCAGTCCGGTGACGTCGGCATCCGCATCCTCGACGCGGACGGCCGGCTGATCCCCGAGATCTACGACGTGCTCGACCTGATCGCCGCGAGCAACGTGATCCTCGGCACGACGCACCTCTTCCGTGAGGAGATCGCCGCGCTGGTGCCGGCGGCGTTCGAGCGCGGCGTGCAGAAGGTGCTGATCACCCACCCGTTCTTCAAGGTGCCGGCGCTCTCGCTCGAGGAGCTGCAGCGCTACGTCGGCCTCGGCGCCTACGCCGAGTTCGGCTATTGCACGGTCTCGCCGATGTGGAACCACGCGGCACTCACCCGCGTGGTCGAGGCAATCCGTACGGTTGGGCCGGAGCGGTCGGTGCTGATGAGCGACGGCGGCCAGCGCCACAACCCGATGCCGGCCGAGTGCCTGCGCGTCTTCGCGCAGTCGGTCTACGAGTCGGGCGTCTCGGAGGCCGACGTCGAGCGGATGATCAAGCACAACCCCGCTGAGCTGCTCGATCTCGGGCCCGCGCCGGTCGTGGCCCCGCAGGAGGCGGCGGCCTCCGACGGAACGCTCGGCCTCGCCGCGGCCTCGGCGGTGGAGGGCTGACATGGCGCGCGTCGGGCTGATCGTCCCCTCCTCCAACACGGTCATGGAGGTCGACCTGTACCGCCGGCTGCCGGCCGGCGCGACGCTGCACACCGCGCGCATGCACCTCGTCGAGACGACGCCGGAGGGCGAGTCGACCATGCTCGACGACCACCTCCCGGTCGCCGTGCGCGACCTCGCCACCGCGCGGCCGGACGCCGTGGTGTTCGGCTGTACGAGCGCCGGCGCGCTGCGCGGCAACGCCTACGAGGCCGAGCTCGTGCGGCGGATCGCCGACGATACCGGGGCCGAGGCGATCAGCGTCGCCGCGGCCGTGCGCGGCGCGATCCGCCGGCGCGGGGCCCGGCGCGTCGGCGTGGTCACGCCGTACGTCGACAGCCTCAACGACAAGATCGCCGAGAGCCTGCGCGACGACGGCCTCGAGGTGGCGGCGATCCACGGCCTGGGCATCGACGAGAACTTCGAGATCGCCGCGGTTGACGGGCCCGCCATCGCCGACTTCGCGGTGCGCTGCTTCGGCGGCCGCGACGACATCGACCTGCTCTTCGCCTCGTGCACGAACTTCCGCGCCCTCGACGCGGTGGAGGCCATCGAGCAGCGGCTCGGCGTGCCGGCGATGACCAGCAACCTCGCCGCGCTGGAGGCCGTCCAGGCCGCGATCGGCGCCGGAGCCGCCGCCTAGCGATGTACGCGTCGCCCTTCGAGTACACCCGGGCCGCGTCGTGGGCGGACGCGGTCGAGCGGGTCGCGGCCGGCGGCGAGGACGCGCGGGTGATCGCCGGCGGCCAGAGCCTGGCGCCGATGATGATGCTGCGGATGGCCGAGCCATCGCTGCTGGTGGACGTCAACGGCGCCGCGCCGCGGACCATCGAGCGCGACAACGGCACGCTCGTGCTCTCGGCGCTGGCCCGCCACGCCGAGCTGGAGGCGTCGCGCGAGGTGCGCAGCGCGTTCCCCGCGCTCGCCGAGGCCGCCGGCTGGATCGGCAACGTCCGCGTGCGCCCCCGCGGGACGATCGGCGGCAGCGTCGCGCACGCGGACCCGAGCGCGGAGTACCCGTGTGTCGCACTGGCTGCCGGGGCGACGATCACCGCGCTCGGGCCGGGCGGCGAGCGCTCCATCCCGGCCGCCGAGTTCTTCGTCAGCCACTTCACGACCGCCCTGGAGCCCGGCGAGCTGGTCACGCGCGTGGCCGTGCCGGCGCTGCGCACGCGCGAAGGCTGCGCGTTCGTGGAGCTGTCGCGGCGCCCGGGCGACTTCGCCACGGTCGAGGTGTGCGCGTTCGTCGCGCTGGGCGAGGACGGCCGCTGCAGTGAGGCGCGGCTCGTACTCGGCGCGACCGCCGACCGGCCGCTCGACCTGTCGGACGGCCTGCAGGCGCTGAGCGGCGAGGAGCCCGAGCGCGCGGCGGCCGAGGCCGCCCGGGCTGCGGCCTTGCTCGCCGAGATCGGCGAGAGCGCGCACGGCTCGGAGGGCTACCGCCGGGAGCTCGTCGCCGTCCTGGGGCGCCGCGCGCTGCTGGCGGCCGCGGCCCGGGCACGGGGAGAGGAGCCGGCATGGACCGGATGAAGATCGGCCTGCGGGTCAACGACCGCGACGTGGAGGCCTGGGTGACGCCCAACCAGCCGCTCAGCGAGGTGTTGCGCACGCAGGCCGGGCAGACCGACGTCAAGTACGGCTGCGGCGAAGGGGTGTGCGGCACCTGCACCGTGCTGCTGGACGGCGAGCCGGTCAACTCCTGCCTGGTGTTCGCGGTGCAGGCCGACGGCGCGGAGATCACCACCGTTCGCGGGCTGCTGGCGGCGGACGGCTCGCTGGGGCCGCTGCAGCGGAGCTTCCTCGAGCACGGCGGCTCGCAGTGCGGGTTCTGCACGCCCGGCATGGTGCTGACCGCCCACTGGTACCTGGGCGAGTATCCGGCGGCGGACCGCGAGCAGCTCCGCGCGGCGCTCGCCGGCAACCTGTGCCGCTGCACCGGCTACGGCAAGATCCTCGACGCGGTCGAGGCCTACGCGCAGGAGCGCGGCAATGGCCACTGAGGCGCCGAGCCGGATCGGCGGGCCGCTGCGACTCGGCGGCCCGTTCCCGCGCGACTTCGAGGAGAAGGTGGCGGGCGCGCTGCGCTACGCCGACGACTGGGCGCTGCCCGGCATGCTGCACGGGGCGATCGCCCGCGCGAGCCTGCCGTCCGCCCGCATCACCGGGATCGACTGCAGCGCGGCGCTCGCGGTGCCCGGCGTGCGCGCGGTGCTCACCGCGGCCGACGTCCCGCGCAACGTGATCGCCGAGGAGGCCAGCGGCGTCGGCCTGGACCCGGTGGTCATGCCGGTCCTCGCGGGAGACCGCGTGCGCTACGACGGCGAGCCGGTGGCCGTGGTGGCCGCCGACACGCAGTGGGCTGCCGAGGAGGCGGCGCAGCTCGTCGACGTGGAGTACGAGGAGGCGCCCGGCGTGTTCACCGTCGAGGACGCGCTCGCCCCGGGCGCGCCGCAGGTGCACGCGCATGGCAACCGCTACGTCGCCTGGCACCTCGAGCACGGCGACCTCGACCGTGCGTTCGCCGAGGCGGACGTGGTGATCGAGGCCACCTACCAGACCCAGCACGTCGACCACGCCTACCTGGAGCCCGAGGCGGGCGTCGGCTGGATCGACGGCGACGGCGTGCTCACGCTGCGCGTGTCGACCCAGGTGATCGAGCACCAGCGCCAGCTCGCCGACATGCTCGGCCTGCCGCACGCCCGCGTGCGCGTGATCGCCAGCTACATGGGCGGCGGCTTCGGCGGCAAGGAGGACATGACCGTCGAGCCGTACCTGGCCCTGCTGGCCTGGCACACCCAGCGGCCGGTGCGGATGGTGTGGACCCGCCAGGAGTCGCTGCTGGCCCGCCAGAAGCGCCACCCGTTCACGATGCGTTACCGCACCGGGGCGACGCGGGACGGCCGCATCACCGCCCAGCAGATCTCGATCCTGGGCAACGCCGGCGCCTACCCGCTGCTCTCCACGCGCGTGCTGTTCGCCGGCGCGGTCAACTCGACCGGGCCGTACCGCTTCGGCGCGGCGCAGGTGGACAGCGTCGCGGTGTTCACCAACACCGTCCCGACGAGCGCGTTCCGCGGCTTCGGGGCGATGCAGGTCGTGTTCGCCTACGAGCAGCAGATCGACCGTCTGGCCGAGGCGCTCGACATGGACCCGGTCGCCCTGCGCGAGCGCAACTTCGTCGAGCAGGGCGACCTGCGGGTCACCGGCGAGCCGATCGACACGGGCGTGGGCGTGCGCGAGTGCCTGCGCACGGCGCTGGCCGCCCTCGGCGACCCGTCCCCCCCGCGGCCGGGCAAGCGGATCGGGCGCGGCTTCGCGTGCAGCATGCAGCCCTACGGGCGCTCCATGTTCTTCGCCGACCGGGCGTCCTGCTGGATCGGCTTCGAGCAGGACGGCACGCTGATCATCCGCGCCGGCGTGACGGATCTCGGCGGCGGCCAGGCCGCGTCGCTGTCGCTGATCGCCTGCGAGGTGCTCGGCGTCACGCTCGACCGCTCGAGCGTCCACATCGGCGACACCGCGCTGACGCCGCTGGTCGGCGGCACGTTCGCCACCCGCCAGCTGTACATGTCCGGCAACGCGACGCTGCAGGTTGCCCGCCAGCTGCGCGCCAAGCTCGAGCCGGTGGCCGCCGACCTGCTCGGCGCCGCCGCGGACGAGCTGAACTGGGGCGAGAACCTCGTTTGCGTCACCGGCCGCGAGGAGCACGCGATGACCACCGCGGAGCTGGCGCGCGCCGCCGAGGCGCGCGGCGTGATGCCCTACTGCCACGACACCTTCCACGCCGAGGTGGGCGAGTTCGATCCGAGCACCGGCAAGGGCCGCACCTTCCCCGACTACACCCACGGAGCGCACGCCGTCGACGTGGAGATCGACGAGGAGACCGGCGCGACGCGGGTGCTGCGCTACGTCGCCTGCCACGACGTCGGGCGAGCGCTGCACCGGCAACGAGTCGAGGGGCAGATCGAGGGCGCGGTGGCGCAGGGCGTCGGCTATGCGCTCAGCGAGGAGGTCGAGCTGCACGACGGCGTCGTCACCTCGACGCTGTTCGCCGACTACCTGATCCCGTCGGCGCTCGACCTGCCCGACATCGTGGCGATCGCGCTCGAGATCCATCCGGGCAAGGGCCCGCTGGGCGCCCGCGGCGTGGGCGAGCCGCCGATCGGCCCGCCCGCGCCGGCGCTGGCCGCGGCGATCCACCATGCCACCGGCGTCCGGCTCACCCGCCTGCCGATGACGCCGGAGCGGATCCTCGCAGGCATGCGCACCGCCCGGGAGGCGGCGGCGCGGTGACGGTCGCCGCGCGAGGCGAGCGGACGCTGCGGCGGCCCCGGGAGCCCGGCGCGCTCGCGCCGGACCCGGCGAACGCCGGCCCGCGGCGGCTGCACGCCAGCATGCCGGGCTACGGGGTCTCCCCCTTGCGCGCGGCGCCGGGCGTCGCCGCGCGGCTGGGAGTCGGGACCGTGCTGGTCAAGGACGAGTCGTCGCGTCTAGGCCTGCCGTCGTTCAAGATCCTCGGCGCCTCGTGGGCGATCTGTCGCGCGCTGGGCGAGCGCGCCGGCCGCGCGGTCGACACCTTCCCGGCGCTCGAGCAGCTCGCCGGCGAGCTCAGGCCGCTGACCCTGGCTGCCGCTACGGACGGCAACCACGGCCGGGCCGTGGCCCGAATGGCCGGCCTGCTCGGGCTCGGGGCGAGCATCTACGTCCCGCGCGACATGGTGGCCGCGCGCATCGCGGCCATCGAGTCCGAAGGCGCGACGGTGACTGTCGTCGACGGCGGCTACGACGACGCCGTGCGGCGCTCCGCCGAGGACGCGGGCGAGCACTGCCTGGTCATCTCGGACACCTCGTGGCCTGGCTACAAGGCCGTGCCGGCCTGGGTGATCGAGGGCTACCAGACGATCTTCGCCGAGATCGAGGACGCGCTCGCCGGCGACGGCCTGCCGCGGCCGGGCGTCGTGGCCGTCCCGATCGGGGTCGGCGCGCTCGCCGCGGCGGCGGTGCGCCACTTCTGGACCGCGCCCGGTGCGCGCCCCGCGCTGGTCGGCGTCGAGCCGACCTCCGCCGCGTGCGTGCTCGCGTCCGTGGAGGCGAGCGAGATCGTCTCGCTCACCGAGCCGCAGGAGTCGATCATGGCCGGGCTCAACTGCGCGACCCCGTCGCTGGTGGCCTGGCCGCTCGTCTCCGCCGGCATCGACGTCTACACCGCGGTGGACGACGCGCGCGTGCCGGAGGCGATGCGGCTGCTGGCCGCGGACGGGATCGTGGCGGGCGAGACCGGCGCCGCGGGCCTGGCCGGGCTCATGCGGCTCGCGGAGGCCGGCGACGAGCTGCTGTCGCCCGCAACGTCCGTCCTGCTGCTGGACACCGAGGGGGCCACCGACCCGGAGGCCTACGAGCGGATCGTGGCCGGTGGCTGAGCGCTTCGTCCTGGTCCACGGCTCCTGGCACGGCGGCTGGGCCTGGGACGCCGTGCGCGAGCGGCTGGAGGCGGCGGGCCACCGCACGCTCGCGCCGACGCTCGCCGGCCACGGCCCGGGCGCCGAGCGGGCCGGCGTGCGCCACGCCGACTGCGTCGACTCGGTGGTGGCGGCGATCGAAACGGAAGGGCTCGAGGACGTCACGCTCGTCGGCCACAGCTTCGGCGGCTCGGTGATCGCCAAGGTGGCCGAGCGCATCCCCGAGCGGCTCGCCCGGCTGGTGTTCTTCACCGCGTTCGTGCTGGCGAGCGGCGAGAGCATCGTCGACCGCCTGCCCGCCGCCCAGGTGGAGGAGTTCGCCGCCCGGGCGGCGGCGAGCGAGGACAACACCGTGCCCTGCCCGTGGGAGGTGTTCCGCGACTTCTTCATGCAGGACGCCGAGGAGGCCGAGGCGCGCGCGGTGTGGTCGCGGCTCGCGCCCCAGCCGTACGCCACCTGGACCGACCGGCTCGACCTGGACCGCTTCTACGCACTCGACCTGCCCCGGGCCTACATCGCCTGCGGCGACGACCTCGCGCTGGACCCCGGTGCGTGGCATCCGGGCATGTCCACGCGACTGGGCGACTTCCGGCTGCTGGAGGTCGCGGGCAGTCACGAGGCCATGTTCACCCGCCCGGACGACGTCACGGGCGCGCTGGCCGCCGCGGCGGCCGGCTAGTCGCCGGCGAAGCCGCGCTGGAGCGCGGCCCGGCCGTGCTCGACGTGCTTTCGCATCCGCTCGGCGGCGACCGGCCCGTCCCCGGCCTTCAGCGCGTCGAAGATCGCCTCGTGCTCGCGCAGGAAGCGGCGCGGCACCTCGGTGGAGTAGACGCGCCGCGAGAGCTCGAGCTGGAGCCGCGACCAGTACCCGCGCAGCACGCTCATCAGCTGGCTGGCGCTCGCCTCGTAGATCGACAGGTGGAAGTCGGCGTCCAGCTGGCCGGCGACGGAGGGCTCGTCGTCAAGCGCCTCGGAGAAGCGCGCGAGCACCGCCTCGATCGCGGTGAGCTCCGCCGGCGCTGCGCGCTCTGCCGCCAGCCGGGTGAGGTAGGGCTCGAGGGCGAGGCGGACGTCGTAGATGAGGCTCGCCTCCTCGGCGGACAGGCGGTAGGTCACGTAGGTCCCGCGGCTGCGCTGGCTGATCACCAGGCCTTCGGCCTCCAGCCGTCGCAGGCCCTCGCGCACGGGAGTGCGGCTGGCCCCGGTGCGCTCGATCGCCAGCGCCTCGGTCAGCCGCTCGCCGGGCGCCAGCCGGCCGGCCAGGATGTCGTCGCGCAGCACCTGGCAGACGTGCTCCGACAGTGACGGTGGCAGCCCGACCGGGGCGGGCGCCGGGTCCTCGCCGGGATCGCGCAGCGGTGTGGATGTCCTGTAGGCGGGCATGTCTTCCTGAGTCGCGCATACAACATACCCCGCGACCCGGCCGCCCTTGCCGGTCGCTTCTCGGCCTCGCGTCTGAAAGACGATGCTCCGGACTTGCGCGTATCCGCGGATAAAGTATACACTATTCATCATGAGGGATGCTGGCCGGAATGGATCCGCCGGCCCGAGGAGCCACACCCCCGGGGAGGGGATGCCGCAATGAGCACAGCTGCGCCGACCACCCAGCCGGTCGAGACCTACACCGACGAAGTGATGGTCATCGAGCCGCACGGCATCGAGCACATCACGCACAAGGAGCGCCACGGGCGCCCGATCAGCCAGGGGACGATCTGGTTCGCGGCGCAGATCAACTTCGTCACCGTCCTCATCGGCTCGCTGGCTGTCGAGTTCGGGCTCGGCTTCTGGACGGCCGCGTTGACCTGCATCGCGGCCAACATCCTGGGAGCGCTGATGAACTCGGCCGCGGTGGCGATGGGGCCGAAGCTCGGCATGCCGCAGATGGCGATGAGCCGCGCCGCGTTCGGCTATCGCGGCAACTACCTGCCGGCCTTCCTGGCCTCGCTGCTGTTCGTCGGCTACTTCACCACGACGAACATCGTCGGCGCCGAGACCGTGCAGCAGATCTGGCACGGCGCGCCGTACACGCCGATGGCCATCGTCCTCGGGATCCTCGCGATCATCATCACCGTCTACGGCTACAACCTCGTGCACTCGGTCGAGCGCTTCATGTCGATCGCGCTGGCCGCCGTGTTCGTGGTCGTCTCGATCATGGCCCTGAGCCACGGCTTCGGCCCGAGCCACCACACGACCGTCCACGGCAAGGACCTGTGGACCGCGATCGGGCTCGAGTTCATGATCATCTTCTCGTTCACGTCGAGCTGGTCGCCGTACGCGTCGGACTTCTCCCGCTATCTGCCAGCGTCGACCCCGAGCCGGCTGCCGTACTGGTGGTCGTTCGTGGGCATGGTGCTCGGCACGTGCTGGATGAACGTCGTGGGGATCTACCTCGGCACGCTGGCCGAGAAGGAGGGCATCCTCGCCGGCATCCGCACCACCACGCACGGCTTCGCGGACGTGGTGTACGTCGGCATCATCCTCGGCGGCCTGATGGTCTGCGTGATCAACGCCTACAGCTGCGCGCTGTCCGGCATCACCTGGGACATCCCGCTCAACCGCGTGCGCACCGTCGTCCTCGTGGGCGTGATCGGCATCATCCTGTCGATCGCGTTCGGCGGCCCGAAGTTCGAGCCCACGCTGGAGAAGTTCCTCTACCTCGTGGCGTACTTCGTGACGCCGTGGCTGGCGATCGTGATCATCGACTTCTGGGTGCTCAACAAGGGCGGCAGCAACTATCCCGGCGTCGCCGACTTCTACCGCAAGGACGGCGGCGTGTTCGGCGCCTTCCGCTGGCCGGGGATCGTGGCCTTCCTCGTGGGCATCGCGGTCTCGGTCCCGTTCATGGCCACCGTGCTCTACAAGGGGCCGATCGGCAAGTCGCTCAACGGCGCGGACATCAGCTACGGGGTGAGCGCGATCGTGGCCGGGATCATCTACTACGTGTGGGCCACGCGGAGCGCGCGCCAACCGGCGCCCACGCCCGCGATGCAGCCGCCGGTGGGCGCGCGGCGGACGGCCGGCGTGTGAGCTAGTTGGCCCTTCGGGCCATCCGGGTCGATCCGGGCCGGGCTCTCGCCGAGGAGCCCGGCACGGGTCACAACCGCTGGCACCCGGACATCCCGCCGGCGCTGTCGGTCGAGCCGGGCGACGAGCTGGTCCTCGAGACGCGCGACGCGCTGGACGGCCAGATCGGCCCCGGCTCGACGCGCGCCGACGTCGCCCGGCTCGACGTCGCGCGCGTGCACCCGCTCACCGGGCCGGTGCACGTGCGGGGCGCCGAGCCGGGCGACGTGCTCGAGGTGGAGATCCTGGACGTCGCACCCGCCGCATTCGGCTACACCGTCCAGTCGCCGGGCTTCGGCTTCCTGCGCCACGTGCTCGCCGAGCCCTTCCTCGCGCGCTGGCAGATCGCCGACGGGGCCGCGCGCTCGGACGACGTGCCCGGCGTGCGCATCGCCGGCGCGCCGTTCGTGGGCACGATCGGCGTCGCGCCCTCGCGCGAGCTGATGGAGCGCGCGACCGCCCGCGAGCGCCGCCTGGCGGCCGGCGGGGCGCTCGTCGACCTGCCCGAGGCCGCGAGCGCCGTGCCCGGCGACCCCGTCCTGGCCGCCGAGGCGCTGCGTACCATCCCGCCGCGCGAGAACGCCGGCAACGTGGACGTCAAGCAACTCACCGCCGGCACGCGGCTGCTGCTGCCCGTGTGGGTGCCGGGAGCGCTGCTGTCCGCGGGCGACGCGCACTTCGCCCAAGGCGACGGCGAGGTGTGCGGCCAGGCGATCGAGGTGCGCGCGACGCTGCACTGCCGGGTCGGCGTGCGCAAGGGCGCGGCCGGCGACCTGGACGCGCTGTGCTTCGAGGGCACCGCGCCGGCGCGGCCGGCGCGGCCGTACTTCGCCACCACCGGCATCTGCACCGAGACCGCGGAGGACCTCACCGCGGCGGCGCGGACGGCCACCCGCGCCATGGTCGGGCACCTGACCCGCGAGCGGGGCTACACCCCCGAGCAGGCGTACGCGATCTGCAGCGTCGCCGTCGATCTCCGGGTCAGCCAGGCGGTGGACGTCCCGAACCTGCTCGTGTCGGCCTTCCTCCCGCTTGACATCTTCGAGTGACAGCTCACACGCGCCCGCCGGCCCGCGGCCGCCGCGAATGCGCGGCCGTCAGCGCGGCGAGGCGACTCGCATCGCCCCCGGAACGGCGGGAGACTCCCCGGCATGATCCGCACGAGCGAGAGATGCCGGGAATCACTGCGCGACGGGCGGCGGGCATGACCCACCGCCGCATCCGCCCGTTCAACACGCACGACACCTACCCCGAGCAGCGCTTGGACAATGACCTCGCCCAAGCCGTGGTGGCGGGCGACACGATCTACCTGCGCGGGCAGGTCGGCCAGGATCTCGAGACGTCCGAGTCCGTGGGCATCGGCGACCCCGCGGCCCAGGCCGAGCAGGCCATGGCCAACGTCGAGCTGCTGCTGCGGGAGGCGAACGCGGGCTTCGAGCACGTAGTCAAGATCGTCGTCTACCTCGTCGACCCGCGCCATCGCGAGCCGGTCTACCGCGTGGTCGGCCGCTGGCTGAAGGGCGTGCACCCCGTGTCCACGGGCCTGGTGGTGAGCGCGCTGGCCC
>JAICUS010000453.1 GCA_025935735.1 Solirubrobacteraceae bacterium
ACCGCGCGGCCTCGGCGGCGTCGGCCACCGCGAGCAGCTAGAGGTAGCCGCCGCCGAGCGGGAAGATCCGGTTGTGGGTGCCCATCCCCTCGTGGCGCCCGCCGCCGGCCACCGCGAGCCCGAGCTCGACCTCGACGCGGGCGGCGGCCGCGTCGAGGTCGGCGGTGGCGTAGATGACATGGTCGAGCCTCAGCGGCCGCACCCTACCGCCACTGGCGCCCGTCCGCGGCGGCGAATATGTTTGGCGCCTGAGCCAACGAGGAGGGCTACATGAGACGGTGGATGGGAGCCGGCGTGGCCGCGACAGCGGCGATCGCCGCGCTCGCGGTGGGCGCGGACGCTCACCAGACGGGGCACGGACACGGCTACGGGCATGACAGGGGCGCGGACAGGCTCCTGTTCTTCGCGTCCGACGGCATGCGCCAGGACGCGGTGGAGCGCTACGCCGACCAGGGGGTCGTTCCGGGCTTCAGGGACATGCTGCGCCACGGCGCGTACGCGTCCGGCCACGGCCTGCTGACCCAGGCGCCGCCGAACACGGGCGCCGGCTGGTACACGCTGGCCACGGGCGCCTGGCCGGGCGTCACGGGGTCGACGAACAACACGTTCCACGTCAACGGCGCGTCGTTCGACTCGAGCACGTCGTTCAGCAGCGCCAACGCGCTGCAGGCCGAGACGCTCGCCCAGGCCGCCGAGCGGGCGGGCAAGAAGGTCGCCCAGATCGAGTGGGTCGGCGGCCGCGTGGGTCAGATCGACGGCCCGACGCTGGACTTCCGCACGTTCGCCTCCGGCCGCGGCGTGGCCACCAACTACATCGGCAAAACCGACCTCGAGCCGTTCGTGCAGTCCTTCCGGCTCCAGTACGACCATCCGGACGGCTACGCCGGCAACGCGCCGTTCCCGCAGGCCGCGCCGTCGCCGGCCGGCGGCTGGACCGACGTTCCGCGCAGCTACAGCCCGGCGCGCGAGATGCGGCTGCGGGTGCTCGACGGCGCCACGGACAAGTACGGCCTCAACGCCTACATCTACGACTCCCGCAACGACCGCCGCACGGCGTACGACCGCGTGCTGTTCTCCCCTGGCAAGGACGGCGACGACGCGGTGGCGGACCTGCGCGAGGGCGAGACCGCCGACGTCAAGGTCAAGATCTCCGGCGGCGCGCTGGACGGCAGGACCGGCGGCATGCTGGTCAAGGTCGAGCGGCTGGACCCCGACCTGTCGCACGTCCGCCTCTTCCACACCTCGGTGGCCCGCGCGAACGCGACCTGGAAGGACTGGCCCGGCGCGCGCGGCTTCACCGGCAGCTTCGAGGACTTCGTCAACGAGCGCTTCCCGTCCTCGCAGGACGCCGACTTCGCGGTCCTCGAGTCCGGCATCGTGAGCGAGGAGACCTACGTCGAGGGCGGCCTGTACTGGGAGAAGTCCTACCAGCCGATCATCCGTTACGTCCTGGACACCTACCACCCCGACCTGGCGATGGTCGGCTACCCGGTGACGGACGAGTTCCAGCACCAGTTCCTCGGCCTGGTCACGCGCAGGCTGCCCAACGGCGCGGCCAACCCGGCCTATGACGACGTCGAGGTCAACGGCACGCCCGACCACCGGGCCGCCCAGCGCGAGGCGTTCATCCGCCGCGCCTACCAGGGCTCGGACGCCACGATGCGCCTCGCCCAGGCTCACATGCACGAGCGCGACGTGCCCACGTTCGTGGGCGCCGACCACGGCTTCGCGCCGCAGTTCGCGGCGATCGACGCCAGCCAGGTGCTCGTCGACCTCGGCCTGCTGTCCAAGCCGCAGACGTCCAACTGCCGCCCGGCGGCCGGCGAGACGCTCGGCATGGCCAAGGCCTGCTGGGCCGGCGGCACCGTGCAGATCTACCTCAACCTGGCCAACCGCGATCCGGTCAACGCCAACTACAAGCAGGTCGCCGAGGCCGACGCGGCGAGCACCGTCGCCCGCATCAAGGCGGCGTTCCTCGCGCTGAAGGACCCCAACGACTGGACCGGCGACGGCCGGCCCGAGGGCTGGAAGGTCATCGACCGCGCGTTCACCAAGGCCGAGGCGCGCTACATCCCGAACGGCCCGCACTCGACGGCCGACATGGCCAACCCGACCCGCACGGGCGACCTGGTCGTCTTCTCCACGCCGCCGTACCAGTTCGACGCGGAGACGCCCGGCAAGCTGATCGCCCTGTCGGCGTTCTTCGGCCAGCACGGCTACGTGCCCGACGTGCAGGACCTGCGGTCCAACACGAACATGCGGGCGACGTTCCTGGCCGGCGGCGAGGGCATCGAGCGCGGCGAATTGCACGACGTGCGCAGCATCGACCTCGCGCCCACGGCCGCGTTCCTGCTGGACATCCCGGCGCCGCAGCAGAGCCAGGGCGTGGTCCGGCGCGACCTGCTGGAGCACCGCGGCGGCGTGACCCCGGTCTCGATCGTCGGGCTGAACGACTTCCACGGTCAGCTCGAGTCGACCGCCACCACGCAGGACGGCCGCAGCGTGCCGGTGGGCGGCGCGGGGCAGCTGGCCACGATGTTCGACGAGGAGGCGGCGCGGCTGCCCGGGCCGACGCTGCTGCTGGCCGCGGGCGACAACGTCGGCGCCTCGCCGCCCGTCTCGGCGCTGCTGGACGACGCGCCGACCATCGACGTGGAGAACGCCTGGGGGCTGGACGCCACGAGCTTCGGCAACCACGAGTTCGACTACGGCGTCGAGCGCATCCTCCAGCACGAGGCGCACGCGAACTTCCCGTTCCTGTCGGCGAACATCGTCGAGCAGGCCACGGGCGCGCCGCCCGACTGGGTGCAGCCCTCGCGCGTTTTCTGGGTGAACGGCGTGCGCGTCGGCGTGATCGGCGCCACCGTGCACACCACGCCCGAGCTGGTGAAGGCCGGCGCCACCGCGGGGCTGCAGTTCCTCGACGAGGCGCAGGGCATCCGGCGCGAGTCGGCCCGCCTGCGGGCGCGCGGCGTGCGCGTGCAGGTGGTGGTCATCCACGAGGGCGCGGCGCTGGGCGCCAACCGGATCGACGGCCAGGCGGCCGCGCCGTGGGAGGGGCCGATCATCGGCATCACCCAGGCGCTGCAGGACACCACCGTCGACCTGGTGATCGCCGGCCACACGCACCGGATCGCGAACACGATGGTCGGCCGGATCCCGGTGGTCGAGGGCGTCAACGCCGGCGGCAGCTACTCGGTGGCCCAGCTGATGGTCCGCCACGGCGACGTGGCCTGGATCGGCGCTGCGACCCGGGTGGCCAAGGACCTCGGCATCGCGCCGCGGGCCGACGTGCAGGCGATCGTCGATGACGCGAACGCCCGCACGGCGGTGCTGCGCAACCAGGTGATCGGGACCCAGCAGTTCGACATCAAGCGCGACCCGACGCGGCTGAGCGAGTCCGCCATGGGCAACCTGGTGGCCGACGCGATGCGGGCGAAGTACCCGGGCGTGGACGCCGCGATCACCAACTCCGGCGGCATGCGCCAGGACATCCTGTTCGCCCCGCCCAGCGCGGGCGAGCAGCCGGGCGAGATCACCTGGGGCGAGGTGTTCGCCGTGCTGCCGTTCGGCAACCGCACGGTGATCGAGACGCTCACGGGCGCCGACCTCACCGCGGCGTTCCTCAACGGGTTCAGCCCGGTGTGCAACTCGCAGATCGCCACGGGCCGCTTCCCGCAGGTCTCCGGCCTGAAGCTGGCGTTCCACTGCAACGGCACGACGCCGGTGATCGACCAGATGGCCAAGGCCGACGGCACGCCGATCGGGCCGACGGACACCCTGCGCTTCGTCACCAACGACTTCATGTACATCGGTGGCGGCGACGGCTACACGGCGTTCGCCAACGGCACCGACGTGCTGCAGCCGGGCGACGACCTGATGCAGGTGACCATCGACTACATCGCCGCGCACTCGCCGGTGGCCCCGGTGGTGGAGGGCCGGATAGTCAAGCGCTGACCCGGGTACCCCGGCCCTTGTGGTCGGGGGGCCCGTGGTCGAGCAGGTCGTGGGGTGGCGGCGGCATCTGCACCGCCACCCCGAGCCGAGCTTCCACGAGCACGAGACCGCGGCGTTCGTCGCCGAGCGCCTCCAGGAGATGGGCGTCGCGGTCGAGCGGCCCACCGAGACGAGCGTGCTCGGCCGGATCGGGCACGGAGCGCCGGTGGTGGCGCTGCGCGCGGACATCGACGCGCTGCCGATCCGCGAGGAGAGCGGCGTCGAGTTCGCCTCCGAGCAGGACGGCCTTATGCACGCCTGCGGCCACGACGGCCACACGGCGATGCTGCTCGGCGCGGCGAGCGTGCTCTCTCAGGCGGACCGGCCGCCCGGCGAGATCCGGCTGATCTTCCAGCACGCCGAGGAGATCGCGCCCGGCGGCGCGCGCGACCTCGTGGCCGCCGGCGCGATGGACGGCGTGGACTTCGTCTACGGCTGCCATTTGTGGACGCCGCTGGCGCTGGGGCGCGTGGCCGCCGTGCCCGGCCCGTTCATGGCCGCCGCGGACTTCTTCACGCTGACGGTCACCGGCCGCGGCGGCCACGCGGGCCTCCCCCACACCGCCACCGACACGGTGACGGTCGCGGCGGCGCTGGTGGGCAACCTCCAGCACGTCGTCTCGCGCGGGCTGGACCCGCTGCAGCCGGCGGTAGTCACCGTCGGCAGCCTGCACGCCGGCGACGCCCCCAACGTCATCCCCGGCCGCGCCGAGCTCGCCGGCACGACCCGCTCGTTCGACCCCGAGGTCCGCGAGCGCCTGCCCGAGCTGATCGAGCGCGTCGCGGAGGGTGTCTGCGCCGCCCATGGCGCCGAGTTCGCGCTCGACTACACGATGGGCTACCTCCCGGTGGTCAACGACGAGCGAGCCACCGCGCTGGTCCGCGCCGCCGCCGGCGAGGACGTGCTCGAGGACCTCGCGCCGATCATGGGCGGCGACGACTTCTCGGCCTACCTGGAGCACGCCCCCGGCTGCTACGCGTTCATCGGCGCCGGCGGCGATTTCCCCCATCACCACCCGCGTTTCGTCATCGACGAGCGGGCGCTGGAGATCGGCACCCGCCTGCACTGCACCGTCGCCCTGCGAGCCCTGGAGGAGTACGCACCATGAAGCTCACCCACG
>JAICUS010000568.1 GCA_025935735.1 Solirubrobacteraceae bacterium
GCCGACATCGTGCCCGCGGCCGCGCTCGTGCTGACGCTCGCCGCGCTGACGAGCGTGCTCACCGTGCCGCTGGGGCTGCTCGCGCTCGCGGTGTTCGCGGGGATCGCCGTGCTGCCGCAGACCGCGCTGACCTACGCCGCCCGGACGCGGCCCGTGGCCCGCCTGGACGCCCCGACGGCCACCCAGCGCTACGCCCACGCGCTGGCGCTGCACCTCGGGCTGCGGCACGCCGAGCGCCGGCACCTCGCTCGCGTCTGCCAGCTGGCCATCGCCCGCCGCGACGACGCCGGCGACCCCATCGCCTACGCCCGCTCCACGCTGGCGGACCCGAGCCGCGCGAGCTTCGAGGCCGGCCACGCCGGCGAGTGGTGGAACGGCGGCGGCGGCCCGGCCGGCCTGCGCGGCCCGGTCACGCCGCTGAGCGCCCGGATCGTCGCGGTGGCCGACACCTGGAGCGCGCTGACCGCCCGCGGCGGCCCGCAGCTCAGCCACGCCGAGGCGCTGGAGGAGCTCGACAACGCCAGCGGCAGCCGGTTCGACCCGCGGGTGGTACTCGCGGCGTACGCCGTGGTGTCAGAGGAGCGCGTCTCGGTCAATGAGCCGGCTCCCGAGCCCCGCCTGCACGGCCTGGGCGTCCCGGCCCCGCTGCGCCGGGTCCTGGCGACGAACTAGAAGGCCTGCAGCCCCTCCGCCCCACCCCGATCATCCGAGTTGAAGGCGATGCAGCCCCTCCACCCCACCCCGATCATCCGACCTTAAACGCCGGCTACGGCCTGGCAGACCGCGTCGGTCTCCCGCGCGGTCCGCTCCCAGGTGAACTCGCGGGCGCGGGCGAGGCCGCGCGCGCGCAGCCGGGCGCGCTCCGCGCCGTCGGCCAGCAGGTCGGTGAGCGCGCCTCTCAATGCCTCGGGGTCCGGCTCCACCAGCCGCGCGGCGTCGCCGCACGTCTCGGGCAGGGCGCCGGCGCGTGTGGCGACGACCGGCGTGCCGGCGGCCATCGCCTCGAGCACCGGCAGCCCGAACCCCTCGTAGAGCGACGGAAGCACGAACGCCTGGGCGCCGGCGTACAGGCCGGGCAGCAGCGCGTCGTCGACGTGCCCGAGCGTGCGGACGGCGCCCAGGCCGCCCTCGGCGGCGAACTGGGGGCGATGACCGCCGGCGAGGACGAGCTCGGCGCCGTCGAGCGCCGCCGCCGCGGGCGCCAGCGCGCCGAGGTTCTTGCGGGCCGTGTGCGAGGCGACGCAGAGGACGTACGGCCGGGCGAGCCCCAGCGCGCGCCGGGCCGGCTCCGGGTCGGCGGCGGGCGAGAAGCGCGGGTCCACGCCGCCCGGGACGACGGCGGCGTCGACGCCGAGCAGCTCGCCCAGCTCCGCCCGGGAGAACTGCGAGTCGGTCAGCACCCGCCGCGCGCGCCGGGCGATCCGCGGAAGGACGAGCCGCTGCCAGGCGGCGTAGGCGCGCGAGTACCAGCCCGGGTGCCGCAGCGCGGCCGCGTCGTGGATGACCACCACGGCGTTGCCGGCCGCCAGCGGCGCGAGGTTCGCCGGGCACAGCAGCGCACCCGCGCGCCGGGTGCGGACCGGGAGCACCAGCTGCTCCCAGGCGTGCCCGGCGCGGTGCGCGAGCGCGGCCGGAGGCCGGACGACCTCGTAGCCGCCGGGCCGCAGCGCGGGCAGCCGCAGGCACAGCTCCCGCGCCCACCGCTCCACCCCGCCGAGCTCCGGGCGCACGGCGGCGCGCGCGTCTATGGCGATCGGGGCCGGCAACGGCGCGGACCGTACTAGGGTGCCCGGCGGACGGAGCGGCGCTGCGACGGGTCGGCGCCCGGGCGTTCTCGTGCAACCCTGCGCGGCGTGCGCTTTCATAGCTCGGAAATGCGCCGTCCCGCCCTGCGCCGCCGCCCCGACGAGATCCTGCGGCCGTCCGACCACGTGCCGGCCGCGCCGCCGCCGGGCGCGCGGGTGCGGTTGCGGGTCCTGGCCCGAGAGGACCGGCAGGAGTTCCTCCGGCTCGCGCGCGAGAGCCACCGGCTGCACCGGCCGTGGACGTATCCGCCGGAGCGGGCCGACCAGTTCGACGAGCTCTACGGCCGCTCGCGCCGCGAGGACTTCGTCTGCCTGTTGGCCTGCCGCGCGGACACGGGCGAGATCACCGGCGTGTTCACGGTGTCGCAGATCGTCCGCGGCGCGTTCCAGTCGGCCTACCTCGGCTACTACGCCCACGAGCGCCACGCCGGCCAGGGGCTGATGCGCGAGGCGCTCGAGCAGGTGCTCGACCACTCCTTCGGCCCGCTCGGCCTGCACCGCGTCGAGGCGAACATCCAGCCCGGCAACGCCCCCTCGATCGCGCTCGCCCGCGGCGCCGGCTTCCGCCTGGAGGGCTTCTCGCCGCGCTATCTGCTGATCGGCGGCCAGTGGCGCGACCACGAGCGCTACGCGATCACCGCCGACGAGCGCGCGGCGGCGAAGGCGGCCCGGGCGGCATAATCCGGCCCGATGACCGCGCTGGCGCTGGAATGCGCGACGCGCAGCGACGTGGGCGGGCGTCGCAACAACGAGGACGCGCTGTACGCGAGCCCGCGGCTGGCCGCGGTGGCCGACGGCGTCGGCGGCCACAACGCCGGCGAGGTCGCCAGCCAGTGGGCGATCCAGGCGCTCGTCCAGCTGGACAAGACCCGGCTCGACAAGCCGCTGGCGACCGCGTTGGAGGAGGCGGTCGCCTGGGGCAACGAGACGATCGGGTTCATCGCCCAGTGCCGGCCGGAGACCGCCGGGATGAGCACCACGCTGACCGCGGTGGCGCTGAGCGACGACGGCGCCTACGTGCTGGCGAACATCGGCGACTCGCGCACCTACCTCCTGCGCGACGGCGCGCTCACCCAGCTCACCCGCGACGACAGCTTCGTCCAGTACATGGTCGACGGCGGGCACCTGACGATCGAGCAGGCGCGCCGGCACCCGTCGCGCTCGCTGGTCATGGAGGCGCTGGACGGCGGCCCGGAGCGGCGCCCGGCGATCCTGACCCTCGCCGCCTGGCCCGGCGACCGGCTGCTGCTGTGCTCCGACGGGCTGTCGGACTCGCTCGAGGACGGCGCGATCGCGGGGCTGCTCGCGAGCCTCGCGGACCGCGAGGCGTGCGCGGACCGGCTCGTCGCCGCCGCGCTGGCCGCCGGCGCCCGCGACAACGTGTCGGTGATCGTCGCCGACGTCGCCGCGGTTCCGGCTTAGAAGAGCCCGAGCTGCTCGGTCACCCGCTCCTCGGCGGCCTCCGGCTCGGGCTCGGGCTCGGGCTCGGGCTCGAGCAGCTCCGGCTCGGGGACCACCGGCTCGAGCTCCCGCGGCTCCGGCTGCGGCGGCACCGGCAGCGCGAGCAGCTCCGGCAGCCGCGAGAAGTCCTGGCGCAGCGTGGCCAGCATCGACGGCGTGTACAGCGCCGCCGCGGGATGGAAGATCGGGTACAGCCGCACCGTCCGCGGGCCGATCGCCCGCACCTCGTCGCAGCCGTGCAGCCGCGTGATGCCCGTCGGCTCGCCCCGCAGCAGCTTGGTGGCGAAGTTGCCCAGGGTGCACACCACCCGCGGCGCGATCAGCTCCAGCTGGCGCCACAGGTACTCCTGGCAGTTGTCGATCTCCTGCGGCAGCGGATCCCGGTTGCCGGGAGGGCGGCACTTCAACACGTTCACCACGAACACGTCGGCGCGGGTCAGCCCGATCTCGCCGAGGAGGGTGTCGAGCAGGCGGCCGGCCTGGCCGACGAACGGCAGGCCCTGCTTGTCCTCGTTGGCGCCCGGGGCCTCGCCGACGA
>JAICUS010000131.1 GCA_025935735.1 Solirubrobacteraceae bacterium
CGATCCGCAGCGCGTCCTCCAGGCGCTCGAAGCGCTCCTTGAGCGGCGGGAACGGGAACCCGTACGCGTTGTGCTCCTCCTCGAACCAGCCGGCGCCGACGCCGTGGATGGCGCGGCCGCCGGAGATGACGTCGATGGTCGTGGTCTGCTTGGCCAGCAGGGCCGGGTTGCGGTACATCACGCCGCTGACCAGCAGGGTGAGGTTGATCCGCTCGGTCCGGGCGGCCAGGGCGGCGAGCACGGCGTTGCCCTCGAGCATCCAGTTCGTCCGCGGGCCGACGCCCGGGATCTGGTGCAGGTGGTCCATCACCGAGATCGAGCTGAAGCCCGCGTCCTCCGCGGTGCGGGCGATGTCGGTGAGCTTGTCGAACAGCGTCTCCGGCGTGGTGTCCGGATGATTGAAGTTCGGCATGTGCAGGTCGAGCTGGATCGGAGCGCGCATGCCGTCCACCTACCCCGCGGGCCTCCCAGGGAACTCACAGGATCCGTGCCGATACTGAGCCTCGTATGAGCCGGATCCTGGTGGTCGACGACGAGCCCAACATCGTCGACGTCGTCTCCATGGCGCTGCGCTTCCACGGCTATGCGGTGGAGACGGCGGGCACGGGCGCGGACGCGCTGAGCGCGGTGACCGCGTTTCGGCCCGACCTCATCGTGCTCGACGTGATGCTCCCGGACATGGAGGGCTTCGAGGTGGCGCGGCGGCTCGGCGCCGAGCGCGCGGGCACGCCGATCGTCTTCCTCACCGCGCGCGACGCGCCCGAGGACAAGCTGCGCGGGCTGACCACCGGCGGCGACGACTACGTGACCAAGCCGTTCTCGCTCGAGGAGCTGCTGGCCCGCGTGCGCAACATCCTGCGCCGCACCGGCCTCGCACAGCCCGAGTCGAGCCGGCTGACCTTCGAGGACCTCGAGCTCGACGAGGACACGCGCGAGGTGGCGCGCGGCGGCGAGCCGGTCGAGCTGACCGCCACCGAGTACCGGCTGCTGCGCTACCTCATGCTCAACCCGCGCCGCGTGCTCACCCGCGCGCAGATCCTCGACCACGTGTGGGACTACGACTTCGGCGGCGACGCGCGCGTGCTGGAGACCTACGTGAGCTACCTGCGCAAGAAGCTCGACGTGCACGGGCCGTCGCTCATCCACACGGTCCGCGGCGTCGGCTACGCGCTGCGCCCGCCGCGGGCATGATCGCGTCGCTGCGCGGGCGGCTGGTCGCCGGCGTGCTCGTGCTGGCCGCGGCGGGGATGCTGATCGTGGGCGGCGTCACCTACGCCACCCAGCGCTCGTTCCAGCTCTCGCGCGTCGACGAGCAGCTCTCGGACGCCACGTTCCCGCTGACCAACGAGCTGGCCCGGCAGCTGGGCGGCGACCACGACTACGACCACGACGAGCCGCACCGCGACGGGCCGCCGCCCGGGGGCGGAGCGCCGTCGGACACCTACGGCGAGCTGCGCGACGCGGGCGGGAACGTGCTGGCCAGCGGCTTCCTCGGACCGGTCCAGAACCGCCGGCAGCCGTCGCTGCCCGCGCGACTGCCGCTCGGCAGGGCGGTGAGCGCGAACGGCTACCGCGTGCTGGCCACGTCGGTGGGCGCGACCGGGGCGACCGCGGTGGTGGCGGTCTCGCTGACCGCCACCGACCAGAACCTGCACCGGCTGCTGCTCGTCGAGGGCCTGGTGATCGCCGGCGTGCTGGCGCTGCTCGGGGTGTTCGCCTGGGTGGTCGTGCGCGTCGGGCTGCTGCCGCTGGACCGCATGGGGCACACCGCGGCGGCGATCGCCGGCGGCGACCTCTCGCACCGCGTCCGCACCACGGACCCGCGCACGGAGGTGGGGCGGCTCGGGATTGCTCTGAACCGCATGCTCGACCGGCTCGAGCAGGCGTTCGCCGCCCGCGAGGCCTCGCAGGAGCGCCTGCGCCGGTTCATCGCCGACGCGTCGCACGAGCTGCGCACGCCGCTGGCGTCCATCCGCGGCTACGCCGAGCTGTTCCGGATGGGCGCGGCGCGCTCGCCCGGCGACGTCGAGAAGGCGATGCGCCGGATCGAGGACGAGGCCGCGCGGATGGGCGTGCTCGTCGAGGACCTGCTCACGCTCGCCCGGCTGGACGAGGTGCGCGAGGCCGAGCACGTCGAGGTCGACCTGGCCGCGCTGGCCCGCGACGCGGCCGACGACGCCCGGGCGATGGCGCCCGACCGGGAGATCTCGCTGCACGCCGACCCGGCCACGGTGAGCGGCGACCCGCACCAGCTGCGCCAGGTGCTGGCCAACCTGCTGCGCAACGCGCTGGTCCACACGCCGGCCGGGACGCCCGTGGAGCTCCAGGTGGCGCGCGAGGCCGGCGAGGTCGCGCTGCGCGTGCGCGACCACGGCCCGGGCCTGCCGGGCGACGATCCCGACGCGCTGTTCGAGCGCTTCTGGCGCGCCGAGGGCGGGCGCGAGCGCGGCAAGGGCGGCGCCGGCCTCGGCCTGGCCATCGTGGCCGGGATCGTCGACGCCCACGGCGGCCGGGTGAGCGCCGGCAACGCCCCGGACGGCGGCGCGGTCTTCACCGTCCGCCTGCCGGCCACCTAAACGGCTGCGTCGGGCGTGCTGCGCGCGTGGCCGACCATCTCGCGCACGCGCTCGGCGGGCAGCCGCACGCTGTAGGCGCCGACGTACACCGCGGCGCTGAGCGCGAGGATGATCAGCGCGCCCGCGCCGAGCCCGAACGCGTTCTGCCCGCCGCCGTAGGCGCCCAGATAGGAGATCAGCGCCAAGGCGGCGAGCCAGGGCACGACCCAGGCGCCGGCGCGCCAGTCCATCGGCGGCAGCGGATCGCGGCCGACGACCTTGGCGACGAACAGCAGGATGAGCCCGAGCACGATGGCCAGGAACAGCTTCCAGTCCGTCTCCCAGCCGGCCCAGTAGACGATCATGTTCGCCGAGAAGAAGGCCAGGAACGGGATCGTGTGGCCGAGCGGCAGCCGGAACGGGCGCGGATGGTCGGGCAGCTCACGGCGCAGCGCGGCCCACACGAGCGGCCCGGAGCCGAACGACAGCACCGTGGCCGACGTGATGAACCCGACGAGCTTCTGCCAGCCCGGGAACGGCAGGAAGAAGATCAGGCCGACGATGAACGCGAGGATCAGGCTGACCGACGGCGCGCCGCGCTCGGTGGTCGTCGCCAGCTCCTTCGGCGCGTTGCGGTTGCGCGCCATGGCGTAGGAGATGCGCGCGGTCACCGTCGTGTAGATCAGGCCCGTGTCGCCCGGGGAGACGACGGCGTCGATGTAGAGGACCGTGGCCAGCCACGACAGCCCGATGATCTTCGCGATGCCGGCCAGCGGCCCGAAGTCGTTGGCGAAGTTCAGGTTGGCCCAGCCGTGGTTGAGCCCGTTGGTGGGCACGGAGCCGAGGAACGCCACCTGCAGCAGCACGTAAAGCACCCCGGCGATCAGGACCGAGCCGATGATCGCGAACGGCACGTTGCGCCGCGGGTTGTCGCTCTCGCCGGCCAGCTCCACCCCCTGGCGGAAGCCGAGGAACGAGAACGTGATGCCGGCCGTGGCGATCGACTCGAACACGCCGTGCCACCCGTACGGGGTGAAGCCGCCGAAGTCGCCGAAGTTGCCCGGCTGGAACTTCGTGACCAGGAAGGCCACGATGACCAGCGTGATCACGAACAGCTTCCACCACACCAGCGGCGTGTTGAGCCGGGCGAACATACGGATGCCGACGAAGTTGATCCAGCAGAAGATCGCCATCAGCACGACCGCGACCGCGTAGCCGAGCGGGAAGGTCAGGACCGGCGCTCCGCCCGCGGCGTCGCTGACGTGGGAGAGGCCGCCGATGTTGTTGGAGGCGTACTGGATCGCCGCCTCGACCTCGATCGGCGCGACGCTGGCCGCCGCGAGCCAGGTGATCCAGCCCATCACGTAGCTGGCGAAGGACCCGAACGCGAAGTGGGGGAAGCGCACCACGCCGCCGGAGACGGGGAACATCGTGCCGAGCTCGGCGTAGGTCAGGCCGATCAGCATGATCATGAGCCCGCCGAGGACCCAGGAGACGATCGCCGCGGGGCCGGCGATCTTCGAGGCGTTCAACGCGCCGAACAGCCAGCCCGAGCCGATGATCGACCCGACGCCGGCGAACAGCAGCGCGGTGCGGCCGATGTGACGGTGCAGGCCGCTGGTTTCGTCCTCGTGGCTGAAGCCCTCGGAGGTGCCGGAGGGCGCGGACTCGCTGATGCTGGTCATGGGGCTGGCGTCCCTCATCCCCCCGCCCGGATGAGAGAAACGTCCCGGGTCAGACGGCGGACCTGCGTCCCAGCCACCTCTCAGCCTGAGCCCAGCCCGCTCTCGGCGCCGCCGCCGATGCTCGATCCCATGCCAGACCTCGACATCGTCGTCCCCGTCCACGACGAGGAGAAGGGGCTGGAGGCGAGCATCCGGCGCCTGCACCGTTTCTTGCGGGACGGCTTCCCGTTCAGCTGGCGGATCGTGATCGCCGACAACGCGAGCGCCGACGCCACGCCGGCCGTGGCCGCGGCGCTGGCCGAGGACCTGCCCGGCGTCGTGGTGATGCGGCTGGAGCGCAAGGGCCGCGGCCGGGCGCTGCGGGCCGCGTGGTCGGGGAGCCCCGCGCGGGTGGCCTGCTACATGGACGTCGACCTCTCCACCGACCTGCGCGCGCTGCTGCCGCTGGTCGCGCCGCTGCTGTCGGGCCACAGCGACCTGGCGATCGGCACCCGGCTGGCCCGGGGCGCGCGCGTGGTGCGCGGCCCGAAGCGCGAGCTGATCTCGCGCGCTTACAACCGCCTGCTGCGCGTGGTCCTGCGCGCGCGCTTCTCGGACGCCCAGTGCGGCTTCAAGGCCGCTCGCCGCGACGCGCTGGACGCGCTGCTGGGCGACGTGCGCGACGAGGGCTGGTTCTTCGACACCGAGCTGCTGGTGCTGGCCCAGCGCCGCGGGCTGCGGATCCACGAGGTGCCGGTGGACTGGGTCGACGACGCGGACTCGCGGGTGGACATCGTGGCCACCGCGCTGGCCGACCTGCGCGGCGTCGCGCGGCTGGCCGGCGGCGGCGTGGCCGAGCGCGTCGCCGGCGCGCGCGGCCTGGTCCGGCTCGTCGCCGACGGCGTCGTCGCCCGCTTCCTGGCGATCGGCGCGGCCAGCACGCTCGCGTTCGCGCTGCTGTACGTCGCCCTGCACGCGCTGCTGGGCGCGGCCGGGGCCAACGCGGCGGCGCTGGCGCTGACCGCGGTGGGCAACACCGCCGCCAACCGCCGCGTGACGTTCCGCGTGCGCGGGCGCGAGGGGCTCTGGCGCCACCACGCGCGCGGCGCGGCCGTGTTCGTGCTCACGCTGGCGCTCACGACCGGCGCCCTGACCGTGCTGCACGCGCTCGACCCGGCGCCGCCGCGGTGGCTGGAGCTGGGCGTGCTGGTCGCCGCCACGCTGACGGCGACCGTCACCCGCTACGTCGCGCTGCGTACCTGGGTGTTCCGGGCTTCGCCGCTCACGCCTCCGGCTCGAACACGCTGTGCGCCGTCACCGCGAGCCGGTTCCACCCGTTGATGGCCACGATCGTGTAGAGCAGCGCGGCCAGCTCCTCGCTGTTGAAGTGCTCGGCCGCCTCCTCGTAGGCGGCGTCGAGCCCCTCCGGCTCGGAGATCTTCGTCACCGCGTCGGTGAGCGCGAACGCCGCGCGCTCGCGGTCGTCGAACAGCGGCGACTCGCGCCAGGCGGCCACCGCGAACAGCCGCGGCAGCTCCTCGCCGCCCTTCTGCGCGTCGCGCGTGTGCATGTCGACGCAGTAGGCGCAGCCGTTGATGATCGACGCGCGGATGCGGACGAGGTCCTGCAGCGGGTTGGGGAGCGCGGCGCCCGCCACGGCGCCGTCGAGCTTGAGGTAGGCCCGGAACTGCGCGGGCGCGTCCTTTTCGATGTCGATTCGGTTCAGCGTGGTCATGCCCTGCACGCTACCGGGCAACTGTCCCATCTGTAAGGTCCAGTTCTGTGACAGATTCCTGGGCCAGTTCCCTCGACCTGCACCTCGAGCTGCCGGCCGGCGGCGGCCGCCGCGCGGCGCTCGAGCGGGCGCTGCGCGCGGCGATCCGCGACGGCCGCCTGCCCCCGGGCGAGCGCATCCCCTCCACCCGCGCACTGGCCCACGACCTCGGGCTGGCCCGCAACACCGTGGCCGAGGCGTACGCCCAGCTCACCGCCGAGGGCTACCTGCGCACGCGCCAGGGGGCGCCGACGCGCGTGGCCGCGGGCGGAGACGCGCCGCCGGCGGGCCGCGGCCGGCGGGCTGCGCCGGGCGGCGGGGCGCCGGAGGCGCCGCGGGGCACTCCCGTGCGGTTCGACCTGCGGGTGGGCGTGCCGGACGCGGGTGGGTTCCCGCGGGCGGCGTGGCTGCGGGCGCTGCGGCGGGGGCTCGCGGGGGTGCCGGACGCGGCGCTGGCGCACGCCGACCCGCGCGGGCGGCCGGAGCTGCGGGCCGCGCTGGCCGCGTACCTCGGGCGGGCGCGCGGGGTGCTGGCCGAGCCCGACCGGATCGTCGTGACCTCCGGGTTCACGCAGGGGTTCGGGCTGCTCTGCCGGGCGCTGGGGCCGGGGACGGTCGCGATGGAGGATCCCTGCCTGTACCACCTGCGGGCGATCGCCCCGGCGGCCGGCCTCACCGTCGCGCCGCTGCCCGTAGACGAGCAGGGCGCGCGGCCGGACCCGCCGGACGGCGCCGCCGCCGCGCTGGTCACGCCGGCGCACCAGTTCCCGCTCGGCGCGACGCTCGCCCCGCGGCGCCGGGCCGCGCTGGTCGACTGGGCGCGCCGCGCCGGCGGCATCGTGATCGAGGACGATTACGACGGCGAGTTCCGCTACGACCGCCAGCCGGTGGGCGCGCTGCAGGGCCTCGACCCCGAGCACGTCGTCTACGCCGGCACGGCGTCCAAGACGCTCGCGCCGGGCCTGCGGCTGGGCTGGCTCGTGCTGCCCGAGCGGCTCGTCGCGCCGGTCCTCGAAGCCCGCCCGCTCGTGGGCGGCGACACCCCGGTGCTCGACCAGCTCGCGCTCGCCGGGCTGATCGCCGGCGGCGCGTTCGACCGCCACGTCCGCCGCATGCGCCAGCGCTACCGCCGCCGGCGCGACGCGCTCCTGGACACCCTGGCCGGCCGCCGCGTGCGCGGGGTCGCCGCGGGCCTGCACCTGGTGCTCGACCTCGCGCCGGGCGAGGAGGCGCCGCTGATCGCCCGCGGCGCGGAGGAAGGGCTCGCGCTCGACGGCCTCGCCGCCTACTGGCACGAGCCGGCCGGCCGCCCCGAGGGGCTCGTGCTCGGCTACGCCGCGGCGCCCGAGCACGCGTATGCCCAGACGCTGGCGGCGCTCAGAACGTCTTTGCCCCGTTGACCGGCAGCAGGATGGCGTAGAGCGACGTCGTGCCGCAGATGTACAGGCGGTTGCGCTTGGGCCCGCCGAAGCACACGTTGGCCACGACCTCCGGCACCAGCACCTTGCCGAGCAGCGTGCCGTCCGGGTCATAGACGTGCACGCCGTCGGCCGCGCTCGTCCAGATCCGCCCCTCGGTGTCCAGCCGGAAGCCGTCGAACACGCCCGCCGTGCACTCGGCGAACACCTCGCCGCCCGACAGCGACAGGTCGTCGGCCACGTCGAAGACCCGGATGTGGTCCGGCCCGCCGGTGTCGGACACGTACAGGCGCCGCTCGTCGAGCGAGAACGCCAGCCCGTTCGGCCGCGCGAACCCGCCCGCGGCCACCGACAGCCCGCCGGCGGGGTCGATCCGGAACAGGAAACACTCGTCCTGCTCCTGCGGCGAGCGGTGGCCCTCGTAGTCGGAGTCGATCCCGTAGGCCGGGTCGCTGAACCACACCGAGCCGTCCGAGCGGACCACGACGTCGTTGGGCGAGTTCAGCGGCTTGCCGTCGAAGGAGTCGGCCAGCACGCTGATCGACCCGTCGGGCTCGGTCCGCGTCACCCGCCGGTTGCCGTGCTCGCAGGACACGAGCCGGCCGAGCCGGTCGACCGTGTGCCCGTTCGTGTAGCCCGCGGGGGAGCGGAAGACGCCGACGCTGTCGGTCGCCTCGTCGTAGCGCAGCATGCGGTCGTTCGGGATGTCCGACCACACGAGGTAGCGGCCGGCCGGGAAGTAGGCCGGCCCCTCCGCCCAGCGGCAGCCGGTGTAGAGGTGGTCGAGCCGGGCGTTCTTGTTGAAGCAGGCCCGGAACCGCTCGTCGAGGATCTCGTAGGTCATGAGCGCAGCAGGGGGAGGACGTCAGAGGCGAACTCGTCGATGAAGCGTTCCTGCTCGTCGCCGGGGAAGTGGAACACGAGCTCCTGGAACCCGAGGTCGATGTAGGGCCGGATCTTCTCGACGATCTCGTGCGGGTCGTCGGAGACGATGAAGCGCGTGTGCGCGCGGTCGATCGCCCCGTCGGCCAGGCGCTCCATCTCCACGGGGTCCTCGACGCCCTCCTTCTCCTCGGGCGTCAGCGCCAGCGCGGCCCACCAGCCGCAGGCCTCGCGCGCCACCTCGCGGTCGCGGTCGTAGGACACCTTGATCTCGATCATGCGGCGGATCGTGTCGTAGTCGCGGCCGGCGCGCTCGGCGCCCTGGCGGACGTTGTCCAGCAGGTCGACGTAGAGCTGCGGGTCCTTGCCCGACGTGCAGATGAACCCGTCCCCGACGCGGCCGGCGAGCTTGGCGGCGAGCGGGCCGGAGGCGGCGACGTAGATCGGCACCGGCGTGTCGGGCCGGTCGTAGATCGTCGCCTTGCGCAGCTTGTAGTACTCGCCGTCGTGGTCGACGCGCTCCTCGGTCCACAGGCGCTTGATGACGTCGATCGCCTCGGCCATCTTGCGCCGCCGCTCCTTGCGGCCCGGGAACTCGCCGCCGGTGATCGGCGTCTCGTTCATCGCCTCGCCCGTGCCGACGCCGAGGAACACGCGGCCGGGCGCGAGGCAGGCGAGCGTGGCGAACGCCTGGGCGACGATCGCCGGGTGGTAGCGCATCGTCGGCGTGAGGACGCTCGTGCCCAGCACGATGCGCTCGGTGGAGACGGCCGCCGCCCCGAGCCAGGGGAGCACGGCCGGCGCGTGGCCGCCGTGGTGGCGCCACGGCTGCAGGTGGTCGGAGACGCCGCACATCTCGAAGCCGCGCGCCTCCGCGTGCTTGACGAACCCGAGCAGCTCGGTTGGCCCGAACTGCTCGTTGGACGCCTTGTAGCCGAGGGTGAGGGTCACCCGGCCACGGTATCGGAAGGAAAGGGGTCAGACCCCTCGCGGCCGCTCCGCGCGCGGAGCGGATGCGATGGGTCTGACCCCTACGCGCTGGGAGGCTTCAGGACCAGCTCGAGCGGTTCGCCGAGAACGTGGCGAAGCCGACGCCGGCGTCGTCGTCCGTGACGGTGACGACCTGCGCGTTGTCGGGGTTCCACGTGGCGGCGTGGGCGGACGAGGCCGCTGCGCCGAACGGGATCACGGCCGTGACCGCGATCGCGGCCAGGCGACGGATGATGGTGAGGGACATGGGCACCTCCTTGTGCCGGGGGACGGATGGGTTCCCAGGCTGGCGGCCGAGCTATCTCCCGGGGGAGACCTCTGGCTTTGCGTCCCCGCCTCGCGACGGGTTTGCCATTGAGACAGACTGCTTGGACCGCTTATCGGTCCGCCGATTCACCGGCTTGATGGGTCCTGGACGAACGGTCTACCGATGGGCGCGAGCGAGGTACCGCTTCCCGGCCCGCACGACCACGGTCTTGTGGCGCACGTTGTCGCGCACGGCCACCACGCCGCGCACCACCCGGGTCAGCGTCCCCGCGCACGAGTCCTGGACCAGCCAGCGGGTACCGCGCACCGTGGCCGCGCTGTAGCGGCCCTTGGTGCGGAACGAGCCCCTGCCGTCGCCCCACAGCCTGCGGGTCTTCGGCTTCTTCTTCGCCGCCGCGGCCGCCGCCTTGCCGCGCGGGCAGCGGGCCAGCGGCCCGTTGAGCGCGAACTGGGTGACGTGACCCGGCTGGGTGACCTTGAACTGCCCGGAGTAGAGCTGGACGGTCTGCACCTTGCCGGTCTTCGACGGCGCCGAGCTGAGGGCGATCCGGCCGTGGCGCACGTCCACCGACGCGCCCAGCGGCACCAGGCCCGCCTCGCTCAGCGGCACGAACCGCTTGGACCCCGGCAGCTTGACCAGCACCCTGCCGCTGATCCGCCGGACCGCCACGGACTGGTGGAACTCGGGCGGCGGGGCCGGGCCGACCGGCAGCACGCGCACCTGGGAGGCGGTCGTCCACACGGCGACGCCGACGTGGTCCGGCGCGGCGGCGACGCGCAGCTCGGCCGGCTCGCCGTCGGTCTGCGTGACCAGCACGCCCTGCTGCCCGTTGATGCCGTCGTCGGACACCGCGTAGTGGAGCGCGATCCCGTCGGCCTCGAACGTCGGCCAGACGGCGTGGAAGCGCCCGCCGGCGTCCTGGGAGAGGTCGGCCTGCGCCGCCTCGCGGCCGGAGCCGAGGACGACCGGCGCGCCGAACGTCGTCCCGTTCCACTTGCGGGCCTCGAGGTCGCCGTTCGCGTTCTCGCCCAGCAGCACCAGCCCGCTCGGGCCGCCGGCCAGCCGCGGATAGGACTCGACGCCGAGGTCCACCGGCGCGCCCCAGGTCGCGCGGTCGTTGGCGTCGCCGCCGTTGTTGAGCCGGAACTGGGCGTTCCCGCTGCCGTCGTCGAAGATCGCGATCAGCCGCCCGTCGGGCGTGACGCCGACGGCGCCGTTGTAGAGGTGGTCGGCGGAAAGCAGCGCACTGGCCGTGTTGCCCGCGCCCATCGTCTGGAAGAAGGCGCCGCCGGTGTCAGCGTTCGTGACCCCGGACACGCCGCCCGGCCCGTTCACCGCCGCGTAGACCGTGATCGTGCCGACCTGCACGCCCGCGCTCCACGTGTTCCCGCCGTCCGGTGACGTGAACTGCAGCACCTGGGCGAAGTTCGCGCCGGCGAAGCCGTAGCGCGACTGGGTGATCTGCACCGTCGCGCCGGATCCCACGACGACGAACGGCTGCGAGAGCGAATAGGTCCCGTCGGGCACCGGGACCGGCGTGTCGGCGCACGTCTTCGCCCCGCGCGGGAGCCGGCAGAAGTGCAGCGAGCGGGTGCCGCCGGGCTCGGTCCCGTTCCAGGCGAGATAGGCGGTGCCGGCGGCGTCGACCGCCAGGCCGGGGTCGGCGCCGGTGCCGACGACGAGGGGCGTGGCCGCGCGCGCGGGCGCGGCGATCAGAAGGGACGCGGCGACGACGGCCGCGGCGGCGAGCGTGCGCAAGGGCCGACCCTCTCATCAAAGGGCCGGCCCGTGCAACCGCCCGTCAGGCGAGGCTCGCCGACAGCTCCCCGGAGCGGATGAGGTCGGCGATCTCCGCGATGTCGCGATCCAGCCGCCGGTCGCCGTCCAGGAAGGCCACGCGCGCCCGGACCATGGCGAACGCGTCGCGGGCCTTCGGGCTCGCCTGCTCGACCCCGCGCAGCTCGAGCGCCTGGCAGAGCGCGATCAGGTGCATGGCCGCGATGTCCTGGAGGATCTGCATGATCGTCCGGGCGTCGCGCGCGGCGATCGCGCCCATCGACACCTTGTCCTGGTTGTGGGCCTCGGTGGAGCGCGAGTGGATGCTCGCCGGGTTGCACAGCTTCAGCGCCTCGGCGGTCAGCGCCGAGCAGGCGATCTGCAGGCCCTTGAAGCCGTGGTGCAGGCCGGCCTCCGCATCCTCCGGGGCGAAGCGCGGGATGAGGTTCGGCGTCAGCCCGGCGTTGAACTTCTCGTCCACCACGAGCTCGAGCTGGCGGTCCAGCAGGTCGCACATGTTCGCGAGCGCGATCTTCAGCGCGTCCATCGCCTGCGCGATGTGCGAGCCGTAGAAGTTGCCGCCGCTCTGCACGCGGCCGGCGCCCGGGTCGAACAGCGGGTTGTCGTCGGAGGAGTTGACCTCGATCTCCACCCAGCGCTCGACCCACTCCAGCGTGTCGCGCAGCGCGCCGGTGATGTGCGGCGCGCAGCGGATCGAGTACTTGTCCTGCACCGCGCGGTCGAGCTCGCGAAAGCCCGCGCCGTGCAGCTCGCCC
>JAICUS010000066.1 GCA_025935735.1 Solirubrobacteraceae bacterium
AGCACCTTCCAGCGACGATCGAGTTTCTTCATGCAACTTACCCTACACGAGTGAGTTTCGTCACGCTACCCTTGACGTCGTGCTGCCCCGCACCTACGACAACCAGAACTGCTCGATCGCCCGCACGCTCGAGCTGGTGGGCGAGCGCTGGACGATGCTCGTGCTGCGCGAGGCCTTCCTGGGCCGGCGGCGCTTCGAGGAGTACGCCGAGCGCCTGGGGATGGCCCGCAACGTGCTGTCAGCCCGGCTCGCGCACCTGGTCGACGAGGGCGTGCTGGAAAAGGTGCGCTACCAGGACCGCCCGGAGCGCTTCGAGTACCGCCTGACCGCCAAGGGGCGCGATCTGTGGCCCGTGCTGTCCGCGCTGCGCGACTACGGCGACCGCCACTACGCGCCGGACGGCCCGCCGGTGCTGGTCACCCATCGAGGCTGCGGCGGCGAGCTGGACGACCGGCGGATCTGCCGGCGCTGCGGCGCCGCGCTGGAGCTGGCCGACGTCGAGGCCCACCCCGGGCCGGGCGCGCTCAGCGCGGCAGCTCCTGCTCGAGGCTGAGCACCGGCGCGAACAGGTCGCCGTGCTCGGCCACGCGCTCCAGTACGCCGGCTGACGTGAACACGAGCGCCTCCGGGTCCTCCACCGCCTCGACCTCCTCCCAGGTCAGCGGCGTCGAGACGGTCGGGCGCTCCATGGCCCGCAGCGAGTAGACGCACACGGTCGTCTTGTGGCGCTCGTTCTGGCTCCAGTCGACGAGCACCTTCCCCCGGCGCAGCGCCTTCTTCATGTCGGTCACCACGAGCTCCGGCCACCGGCGCTCCAGCACGCCGGCCACGCCGAGCGAGAACGCCCGCGTGTCCGCGTAGCCGAGCCCCGGCGTGTTCAGCGGCACGTAGACCTGCATGCCCTTGGAGCCCGACGTCTTCGGGAACGCCCGCAGGCCGAAGTGGTCGAACGCGTCGCGCAGCCGCAGGGCGACGCGGGCGCACTCGACGATCGTGGCCGGCGGCCCCGGGTCGAGGTCGAACGCCACCACCCGCGGGCGCTCGACGTCCGGGACGGTGTGCAGCGGCGTGTGCAGCTCCAGGTCGGCCAGGTTGCCCAGCCAGACCAGCGTCGCGAGGTCCTCGCACAGGCAGTACTCGACCTCGCCCTCGTTGCGGCCCGACCACACGCCCGCGGTCCGCACCCAGTCCGGCCGGTGGTCCGGGCAGCGTTTCTCGTAGAAGTGGCCGCCCTCCACCCCGTTGGGATACCGCTTCAGGGTCAGCGGCCGGCCCTCCAGATGCGGCAGCAGCACCGGCGCGATCCGCGTGTAGTAGTCGATCACGTGGCCCTTGGTGAACCCGGCCCGCGGATAGAGGACCTTCTCCAGGTTCGACAGCGAGAGCGTCCGCTCTCCGACCGTCACGTCCACCCGCTTGCTGGTCGCCACGGAGCGTGACGGTACCCACGTTTGCCGCCCGACCTCGGCCCACTACACTCTGGCGCGGCAGGCCGACGCAACCCGTGGGGGGGCGTCCCGGCAGGCGGACCCCCATCCGAGGGGACGGTCGACGCGCTCCGCCCGGGGCGCGGCACGGTCCCTCGTCTCACCTGACCAAGAGGACCCGCCAGTGCCCCGCTCCGTACCCGCCCCCTTCCGCTGCGACCTCGCCCCCGAGGAGGGGCGCGTGCTCGTGCGCCTCGCCGGCGAGCTCGACCTGAGCAGCACGCCGCTCCTCGACCAGCGCCTGCGCGACGCGCTCGACGGCGGCGGCCGGCAGCTGGTCGTCGACCTGCGCAACCTCGAGTTCATGGACTCGACGGGGCTGACCCTGCTCGTGCGCTGGGCCCGCGGCGCCGAGCAGGACGGCTACGAGCTCGCGCTGGTGCGCGGCGAGCCGCGCGTCCACCGGCTGTTCGAGCTGACCGGGCTGGACGCGGCCTTCACCTTCACGGAGGGCTAGTGTGCGCAGGGTGCCCGAGGGCGCCCAGGACCTGATCGCCGCCGCGGGCGGGCAGCCGCCCGGCTCGCTGAGAGCCGCGCTGGCCAACGCCATGGTGGGCCTCAAGAAGCAGTACTACGGCCGCGGGCCGGAGGCGGCCAAGGCCTACATCGAGGACGACTACATCTTCGTCGTACTCGAGGGCGGGCTCACGCGCAACGAGGAGACCCTGCTCGCCGCGGGCCACGAGGACCTCGTGCGTCAATACCGACTGACCTTCCAGGAGGTCGTCGGCCCCACGGCCACGAGCGCCGTCGAGGAGCTCACCGGACGCCGCGTGATCGGCTACCACAGCCAGATCGTGTTCGACCCCGCACGGGCGTTCGAGATCTTCGTGCTCGCGCCCGAAGGCTGACGGCGAGCCGCTCGCTGTCGGCAATAAGACGGTTGGCGTGTCGGAGATGCGGGGATTCCGAAGGTCCAGGGGTACGGCAGAAGTTGATGGGAACCACTTCAACGGTCGCGCGGCCCGCGCCGGCGACGGCGGGCGACCGCGCCCGGCGCCAGCGCGAGGACCAGCGCCTGATGCAGCGCATGCAAGAGGGCGACGGCCGCGCACGCGAGGAGTTCATCGAGCGCTACATGCCGCTCGCGCGCTCGCTGGCGCTGCGCTACCGGCGCGCGTCCGAGCCGCTCGATGACCTCATCCAGGTCGCCTCGGTCGGGTTGGTCAAGGCGGTCGACCGCTGGGACGCCGGCCGCGGCCTCGCCTTCTCCTCCTACGCCGTGCCGACGATCCTGGGCGAGCTGCGCCGCTACTTCCGCGACTCCACCTGGGACGTCCGCCCCGCGCGCGACCTGCAGGAGCTCTGCCTGGCCGTCGAGGAGGCGCGCGAGAAGCTGTGGGGCCAGCTCGGGCGCTCGCCCACCGTCGCCGACCTGGCCGACCGGCTGGACCGCTCGCCGGAGGAGATCGTCGAGGCGCTGCAGGCCACCGAGGGGCGCTCCGTGCGCTCGCTGGACGCGCCGGTGCACGACGAGGAGAACGACTCCGCCTCCGCCGGCGACCTGATCGGCACCGACGACGCCGAGTTCGAGCGCGTCGAGGCCGGCGTGACCCTCGAGCGGCTCACCGGCATCCTCGACGAGCGCGCCCAGGAGATCCTGCGGCTGCGCTTCCAGGACGACCTGCTGCAGTCCGAGATCGCCGAGCGCGTCGGCTGCTCGCAGATGCACGTCTCGCGCATCATCCGCTCCTCGCTGGAGAAGCTCTACGCCTACGGCTCGGGCATGACGGCGTGAGCCCGACGCTCGAGATCCCGGCGCCCAACGACCCCGTTCAGCCCGCCGTGCCGGACGCGCCGACCGTGCCCGCGGACCCGGTGCCCGGCCCCGAGGCGCCGCCGGACCTGCCCGACGCGCCCGACGCGCCGCCGCCGGACGACCCGCCGCCGCCCGCGCCGGACGGCCCGGACATCCCGCCGGATCCCGCTCACTAAGCGGCGACCTTCTCGACTCCGGGCGCCGCCTCGCGCTCGTCGACGAGGTCGAGCACCGCGCGCTCGATCTCCGCGTGGTGGATCGGCAGCTCGCCCGGCTCGGCGTCCAGCGCGGCGTCGAGCACCTCGCGGTCGATCACCAGCCCCGAGCGGAACGCGTCGAAGATCCGCGGGTCGATGTAGGACGCGCGGCAGACCGCCGGCGTGTTGCCCAGGTAGTGGGCCGTCTCGCGGATCGCGCGGGCGATCGCCCGGTCGCGCGAGGTCTTGGAGCCGTGCGCCGGCCCGGAGACCGCCAGCCCCACGGCGGCCAGCACCGTCGCGCTCCAGGTGCGGAAGTCCTTGGCCGAGAAGTCGCCGCCGGTGGACTCCTTCAGGTAGGCGTTGATGTCGGGCGAGCGCACGTCCGCCCAGCGCCGGCCCTGCTTGTAGGCCAGCAGCTCCGGCCCGCCGCCGCGGCGGCGCTTGAGCTTGCCCACGATCTCCGTGGCCAGCGGGTCGACCACCGCCTGGACGCGGTGCTTGCCGCTCTTGGCCGGATAGTCGAAGACCATCGTCCCGTCCGGCTCGATGGTCACGTGCTCCTTGCGCATCGTCGCCAGCCCGTAGGACTCGTTGGTCACGGTGTACTGCTCGGTGCCGATGCGGAAGAAGCCCCGGTCCAGCAGCCGCACCGCGCAGGCCAGCACGCGCTCGCGTTTGAGCGCGTGGGTGGCGTGCAGGTCGCGCTCCACCTGCCTGCGCAGCCGCGGCAGCGCGCGGGCGAACCGGCACATGTCCGCGAACTTCTCGGCGTCGCGCCGGGTGCGCCAGGCGTCGTGGTAGCGGTACTGCTTGCGGCCCGCGGCGTCGACGCCGGTGGCCTGCAGATGGCCGTCCGGGTACGGGCAGATCCACACCTCGCCCCAGGCCGGCGGCAGCGTCAGCTCGCGGATGCGCTCGAGCACCTCCGGCTCGGTCACCCGCTCGCCGTCCTCGTCGAAGTAGGCGAAGCCGCGCCCGGCCCGCTTCCGGGCGATCCCGGGGCCCGAGCAGTCGGCGCGGCGCAGTCGCATCCTCCCAACCTCCCCGCCCTCCCGGCCGTTTAGGCTTGCGCCGTGTCACGGTTCGCGTTCGATACCGCCGAGCGCTCCGCCCTCGCGCTGATCACGCTCGAGGGCGAGCTGGACCTGCCCGCGACGGCCGAGCTGGAGCCGGAGCTGGAGCGGCTGGCCTGCGAGCCGGGGGTGGAGACCGTGGCGCTCGACCTGCGCGCGCTGGAGTTCCTGGACTCCAGCGGGCTGCGGCTCGTGGTGGTGGCCGAGCGCCGGCTGCGCGAGGCGGGCCGCCGGCTCGTGCTGGTGCGCGGGCCGCAGCCGGTGCAGCGGGTCTTCGAGATCACCCGCATGACCGAGCGGCTGGAGTTCGTCGATGCGCCGGAGCAAGCCGCCTGACCTCAAGTCCCGCGCGCCCCCGCCGAGGACTTCCTTGATGGACCCGATTGGTGAGCACCGGCTGGCCGGCGGCGAGGGCGTGCTCGAGGACGCCCTGCGGCTGCGGCTCCAGACCATCCCGATCGGCGTCGGTGTGACCTACGCCACGGTCGCCGCGCTGGGCGCCTGGACGGCCGCCACCTGGGGCGAGCCGCACCGCGGGCTGATCGTCGCGGTGATCGCCGCCTGCGTCGTCGTGACCACCGCGGTCGCGCTGATGCCGCTCGAGCCCCTGCTGCGCAGCCGCTGGCGCGAGCCGTTCTTCCTCGCCTGGAGCCTGGGCGACCTCGCGTTCGTCACCGTGTTCGCCGCCGCCGACGGCGGCGCGCGCAGCCCCACCACGCTCATGTACTTCCTGCCGCTGGTCTTCGCGGCGCTGTCGTATCCGCTGTGGCTGACCGGGGTGGTCAGCGCCTCGACGATCACCGCGTTCGCCGGCCTGGCGCTATTGCAGCCCGGCGGCGACCCCGGCGGCCCGGGCGCGACGTGGCTGTTCGCCACGATCCTCGTGCTGGTCGCGCTGATGTGCATCTGGCAGGCGCGGGTCAACGGGCGCCAGCTCGTCCGCCTGGGCCGCCTGTCGCGGGCCGACGCGCTGACCGGCTGCCTGAACCGCTTCGGCTTCCAAGAGCGTCTCGGCGCGGAGCTCGCGCGCGCGGCCGGCGACGGCTCGCCGGTCGGGCTCGTCCTGCTCGACCTCGTGGGCTTCAAGGCGGTCAACGACACCCACGGCCACCCGGCCGGCGACGAGCTGCTCGTCTGGACCGCCCACGCGCTGCACCGCCTCCTGCGCCCCGGCGACGGCGTGGCCCGCCTGGGCGGCGACGAGTTCGCGCTGATCCTCCCCGGCGCCGGCCCGGACACGGCCGACGAGGTGGCGCAGCGCGTGCGCAGCGCGCTGGCCGAGCGCATCCAGGCCTCCCCGGGCGCGGCCAGCGCCCCGCACGACGGCGCCGACGTCGAGACGCTCGTGCGCGTGGCCGACGGCCGGCTCTACGCCGGGCGCCGCTCTCGGGCCACGGCGGGCACGCCCTCGCCCGCCGCGAGCACGGTCTCGCCCCGGTAGGGCCCCGGCTTCGGCCGCGGCTCGCCGCCGGGGAACGCGAGCCGGATGATCGTGCGCTGGACCATCCCCCACTGCTTGAGCAGCGGGCCGGTGTTGTAAGGCAGCTCGTAGCGCGTGCAGATCTCCCGCACGCGCGGGGCGATCTCGCCGTAGCGGGTGCTCGGCATGTCGGGGTAGAGGTGGTGCTCGACCTGGTAGCCCAGGTTGCCGCTGATGACGTGGAACAGCGGGCCGCCCTCGATGTTCGCCGCGCCGATCAGCTGGCGCACGTACTTCGCCCCCCGGCTCTCGTCGCCCGTCTCCTCCTGGGAGAACGTGTACGTCTGGTCGGGGAAGTGGCCGCAGAAGATGATCGCGTGCGACCACAGGTTGCGGACGACGTTGGCGGCGGCGTCGGCGGTCAGCGTGGCCAGGTAGGCCTCCTTGAACGCGGCCGCCGCGTCGAAGCGGGGCGCGGGACGGCGGCGCAGGCGGTCGCGCAGGCCGCGGTGCTCGCGGCGGGCGGCGAAGACGGCCGCGCGCACCCCGGTGGAGATCGCCGCGCTGAACGCCGGCCAGGCCACGTAGTCCTTCTGGATCTGCAGGCGCGCCTTGCCCAGGATCCCCCGCACCTCCTTGGCCACCTGCGACATCGGCTTCTCGCCCGCGCGGATCGCGTCGAGGTCGAGGTCGTGGAACGCCACCCCCCACTCGAACAGCGCCATCAGGGCGAGGTTGTAGAGCGGCTGCAGCAGGTAGACCGGGTGCCACGGCTGGTGCGGGTCGATCCGCATGATCTCGTAGCCGAGGTCCTTGTCCTTGCCGCGGATGTTCGTGTAGGTGTGGTGGATGTAGTTGTGGGAGTGCTTCCAGGCCTCGGACGTGGACGCGGTGTCCCAGTCCCACACGGACGAGTTGATGACGGGGTCGTTCATCCAGTCCCACTGGCCGTGCAGGACGTTGTGGCCGATCTCCATGTTCTCCAGGATCTTGGCCAGCGAGAGCGTGGCCGTCCCGAGCGCCCAGGCGGGCTTGAAGTGGGCCCCCACCAGCACCATCCGGCCGATCAGCCCGAGCCGCCGGTGCAGCGCGATGATGCCGCGGATGTAGGCGGCGTCGCGGTCTCCGAGGTCCGCTTTGACCTCCTCGTGGAGCTCGTCGAACTCGCGCGCGATCGCCTCTATCTGCTCCGGGGTCATGCGGTGCAGGGGGTTCATGGGCCTCCTCAGAGCTCGATCTCGACGCGCCCCTCCGGGGCGCTGATGCAGGTGCGCACGGTCTCGCCGTCGTTGCCGTAGACCTTGCCGTTGCGCAGGTCGCGCAGGCGCCCGGACTTCAGGGTCCCGACGCACGTGTGGCAGATGCCCTCGCGGCAGCCGTAGGGCAGCTCCAGGCCGGCGTCCTCGCCGGCCACGAGGATCGGGGTGGAGCCGTCCGCCTCGACCTCGCAGTCGCTCTTGAGGAACACGACGGTCCCGCCCTCGCCCTCCTCGCCCGAGAGCCCGAGCATGGGCTGGAAGCGCTCCATGTGGAGCCGGTGCGGGACGCCGTGGCGCTCCCAGTGCTCGCAGAACGCGTCGAGCATCTCGCCCGGGCCGGAGAGGAACGTCTCGCGCTCGCGCCAGTCGCCCACGAGCTCGTCGAGGTCCTCGGGCTTCAGCCGGGCCTCGCTCGTGGTGTCGCGCTCGATCAGCCGGAAGCCCTCGTGGCGGTCCGCGTACTCGCGCAGCTCGGCGCCGAAGATGACGTCGTGGCGCCCGCGGGCCGAGTGCAGCAGGGTCGCGTCGGCCGGCCGGATGCTGCGCAGCATGCTCATGATCGGCGTGATGCCGCTGCCCGCGCTGATGAACAGGAGCTTCTCCGGCGGGTCGTCCGGGAGCACGAAGTCGCCCTCGACGCCGCCCAGCGAGACGATCGCGCCCACCCGCCCGTGCTTGACCAGGTAGGGCGAGACGACGCCTTCGCCGACGTGCTTGACCGTGATCGAGATGCAGCCGTCTCTTCGATCCGGCGCCGAGGTCAGCGAGTACGCGCGCCAGTGCCGCACGCCCTTGACGTCGACGCCGATGCGCAGGTACTGGCCGGGCCGGTGGCCGTCCCAGCGGTAGCCGGGCCTGATCACGACGGTCGCGGCGTCGGCGGTCTCCGGCTCGACGTGCTCGATCCGCCCGCGCAGCTCGCGCGTGGACCACAGCGGGTTGAGCAGCTCGAGGTAGTCGCTCGGCAGCAGCGGCGTCGTCAGCGTCTCGATCGCCCGCAGCAGGCCGCGCTGTAGCCGCGGCACGTTCGGTCTGGCACCCGTCTCCGGCATCCGCCGGGACGAGTGTTACACAGAATGATGCAACGGTCTGGCGGCTACTTCGCCTTGGCCGGCTCGCGCTTCTCGCGCGCCGGGGCCTTGCGCTTGGGCTTCTCGTCGGCGTCGCCGTCGCTGCGCACCGCGGCGAGGCTGGCCTCCAGCGCGGCCATCAGGTCCGGCACGCGCTCGGCCTTCGGCGCCTCGGGCTGGACGGCGATCTCCGCGCCCTCGGCCTTGGCCTCGATCAGCTCGAGGACCTTCTCGCGGTATTCGTCGTGGTAGCGCTCGGGCGCGAAGTCGGAGGCCAGCGACTCGATCAGCTGCTGGGCCATCTTCAGCTCGCGCTCTGAGGCCTTGAGCTCGCTCTTCTCGGGCAGCCCGTCGAGGTCATCGGGCGGGACGACCTCGTCGGCGAAGATCATCGTCTCCATCATCAGCAGGTGGCCGTCGCGGTGCGGGCGGATGGCGACGAGCTGCTCCTTGGAGCGCAGCACCACCCGGGCGATCGCCACCTTGCCGGCCTCCTCCATGGCGCTCAGCAGCAGCCCGTAGGCCTTCGCGGCGCCCTTGTCGGGGACGAGGTAGTACGGGTGGTCATAGAAGACCGGGTCGATGTCCGCGAGGTCGACGAAGTCCTCGATGTCGATCGTGCGCGACTTCTCGGGGTCGAGCGCCTCGAGCTCGTCGGGGTTGATGACCACGTAGCGGTCGCGGGTGAGCTCGTAGCCCTTGACGATCTGGTCGTAGGAGACTTCCTCGCCCGTCTCGGGGTCGACGCGCTTCTGCTGGATGCGGTTCCCGGTCTCGCCATTGAGCTGGTGGAACCGGACGGTCTTCTTCGAGACGGCGGAGTAGAGCTTGATCGGGACGTTGACCAGCCCGAACGAGATCGCGCCGCTCCACATTGATCGGGCCATATGCCCTGCATTCTGGCAGGCGGAGCGGCGCCGCCCGCAGGTCTCAGTGCACGTTCGCGATCTCGCCGATGGCGGCGAGCTCCTGGTGTGACAGCTCCAGCTCGGCGGCCTTGACGGAGTCCTGGATGCTCTCGGGCCGCGAGGCGCCCGGGATCGGGATCACGGCGGGCGAGAGGCTGAGCAGCCACGCCAGCGCGACCTGCTGCGGCGAGACGCCGTGTGCCTCGGCCGCCGCGGCGACGGGGTCGTGGCCGCCGGCGGCCTCGCCGGCGTGCCCGATGCCTCCGAGCGGCGACCAGGGCAGGAAGGCGATCCCGTGCTCGTCGCAGATCGCCAGCTCCCCCTTGGCCAGCGGCGAGGTGAACTCGAGCGAGAGCTGGTTCTGCACCGACACGAGGTCGACGATCCCCAGCGTCTCCTCGATCTGGTCAGTATCCGCGTTGGAGATCCCGATCCAGCGGATCTTGCCCTCGTCCTGGAGCTCCTTGAGCGCGCCGATCGACTCGGCGTAGGGCACGTCCGGATCGGGCCGGTGGAACTGGTAGAGGTCGATCCGGTCGGTGCGCAGGCGCCGCAGCGACGCCTCGCACGCCTCGCGCAGGTGCTCGGGGGTGCCCTTCACGTGCCAGCCCTTGTCGCGCGTGCGGTACATGCCGCCCTTGGTGGCGACGATCACGCCGTCGCGCCGGCCCTCGAGCGCGCGGGCGATCAGCTCCTCGTTGTGGCCGGTGTCGCGGTCGTCCCAGCTGTATGCGTCGGCGGTGTCGATGAGCGTGACGCCCGCGTCGACGGCGGCGTGGATGGTGCGGACGGAGCGCTCTTCCGGGGGCCGGCTCGAGAGCGACATCGGCATCCCGCCCAGGCCGATGGGGAAGACGGCGGTGTCGGCCAGCTTGCGTGGTTCGATGGTCATCCCTCCTCGGGATAGCGGATGTCCTCGGGAGCGAGGTCGTCGCGCAGGCCCTTGTAGCGGGGGTGGCGCAACGTGCCGGCGTCCGTGATGTCGCCGTAGTCGACCGCCGCGACCAGCTGCGGCTCGACGAAGTGGACCTCCTTCGGCGGCTTGGTCTCGCCGGCCGTGAACGGGCTGCTGTCGCGGGCCAGCGGTGCGAGGAGGCGGCCGACGCGGGTCAGCTCGGCCTCGGTGAAGCCGCTGCCCACGCGGCCGCCGTAGTACAGCGCGCCGTCGTCGTCGTACCAGCCGACGGCCAGCGCGCCGAGCCGGCCCGAGCGCCCGCCCTCGCCCTCCACCCAGCCGCCGACCACGACGTCGGCGCGGCGGACGTTCTTGACCTTCACCCAGCCGGGCGAGCGCCGTCCCGGCGTGTACGGGCAGTCGAGCCGCTTGGCCACGATGCCCTCCAGGCCCTGGGCCTTGGAGGCGGCGAGCAGCGCCGCGCCGTCGCCCACGTGGTGGGCCGGCGTCTGCCAGGCGGGGCCGTTGAGGTCGAGCTCGCGCAGCCGCGCGCGGCGCTCCTCGTAGGTGTCGCCGCACAGCGAGTGGCCGTCGAGGAAGAGCAGGTCGAAGATGACGTAGACGACGGGGTCGGAGACGCTCAGGCGCCGCACCTGGGACTCGCCGGTCAGGTGCATGCGGCGCTGCAGGCGCTGGAAGCTCGGCCGCCCGCTGTCGTCGAAGGCGACCACCTCGCCGTCCAGCACCGCCTCGTGCGTGCCCAGCGCCCGGCCGAGCTCGCGCAGCTCCGGGTAGCGGGCGGTGATGTTGTTCGCGCGGCGGCTGGCCAGCCGCAGCCGACCGCCGCCGGCGTAGCCGATCGCCCGCACGCCGTCCCACTTGACCTCGAACGCCCAGTTGCCGCCCTTCGGCAGGCCGCCGGAGGCGGCGAGCATCGGCGCGATGCTCTCCGGCAGCGGCTCGCGGTCCGGGTCCTCCGCCGGGTCCATCCGGTGGATCATCCAGTTCTTGTCGCTCGTCCGGAACAGCACGTAGCGGCCCCTGACCCGCTCGCCGTGGAAGGTGACCATCACCTCTTTGTCGCGCAGCTTGTGCAGCTCGTAGGTGCCGCGGTCGAAGATGCGCATGCTGCCGGCGCCGTAGTTGCCCTCCGGGATGTCGCCCTCGAACTCCAGGTACTCGAGCGGGTGGTCCTCGGTGCGGACGGCGAGGTTGTTGCGCTGCGGGTCGGCCGGAATGCCCTTCGGGACCGCCCAGGAGAGCAGCGTCCCGTCGTGCTCCAGGCGCAGGTCCCAGTGCATCGAGCGGGCCGAGTGCTCCTGCACCACGAAGCGCCGGTCGCCCTCCTCGGCGCCGGTGTCCCCGGACGGCTCCGGCGTCGCGCCGAAGTCTCTCTTGTCGCGATATGGCTCCAGGCGGTCGGCCATCCGGTCACCCATACCCGGTTGGTGAAGCTAGGAAGTCTGCAAGGTGGGTATCGTGCACGGCCGTATGGACGCCAACCCCATCGTGCTCGACGAAACCGCCGGCGACGTCGTGGTGGTCGTCGTGGAGGGCGAGCACGACATCTACACCGCGCCCACGCTGCGGGAGCGGCTCGAGGAAGCGCTCGGCCGCGGCGGGGGGATCGTCGTCGACCTCACCGGCGCGACCTTCGTGGACTCGTCGGTGCTGGGGGCGCTGCTCGACGCGCGCCGGCGGGCGATCGAGGCCAACCAGGGCTACGTCGTCTGCGTCGGCGAGGCCGTCGAGCCGGGCGTGCAGCGCATCCTGGACATCACCGGCCTCGTGCCCGTCCTGCCGGTCCTGCGCGGGCGCGACGAGGCCATCGCGGCCGCCCGGTCCACCAACGGCCACGGCGAATGACCGCAACGCCCGCCCCGGAGGTCCTGCTCACCATGCCGGCCCGGCCGGAGGGGGTGGGCGTCGTCCGCCAGGCGCTCGCCGGCATGGCCGACGCGCTGGACTTCGACGCCTCGGTGCTGGCCGACATGAAGATGGCGGTCACCGAGGCCTGCACGAACGTCGTCGTGCACGCCTACGAGGAGGACGCCGGCATGCTCGAGGTCGAGATGCTGGCCGACGAGGACGGCCTGACCATCGTCGTCCGCGACCACGGCGCCGGCATCCAGCCCCGTCCCGCCCGCTCCGAGCCCCCCGCCCTCGGCCTCGGCCTGCCGCTGATCGCCGCCCTGTCTGACGCCTTCGAGCTCAAGGGCAGCGCCGGCCAGGGCACCGAGGTCCGCATGACCTTCGCCTACGCCCGCGCGCACGACCCCGCGTCGGCCAACCCGGTCACCGGCACCGTCGGCTCCGACGGACGCTGGGATCCGGAGGCCGACGAGCTCGACTAGCGCCCCGCGCGCTCTCCGCGAGGCGTCGTCTTGGGCGCCGGCGAACTGCGGCTGGGTAGGGGAATGAGGGGTTCGGCCACGGGGCGTGGGTGATCGGTTCTGCGGCGCCCGCGGCGAGGCGGGGCTGGTCAGTCGCGTATAGAGCGACTAACCAGCCCCACGCCTTTCCGGTGTGTCACGTTCCCGGTCGACCCTGATCGATTCGCGCGCCGTGACGATCGATCATGCGCGGCAAAGGCTCCCTCACTCCCTACCCAGCAAGCAGTTCGCCGGCCTCGGCAAGCGGCCGCGCGAGATACAGCTCGGTCACATACGCGATCTCGATCGTCCCGCCATGCGCCTCGATCGCGCGCGCGACCGCATCGTGCAGCGCGGCGCGGCGGTCGGGAGGGAGCATCCGGTGGTTCGAGTGCGTGCCGAGCAGCCGCACGTAGGACGCCGCTGTCCGTCTGCCCGACCACGAGTACGTTCGCTCCTCGACCTCCCCGAACAGCCCGGATGCGCGGATCGCGCCCGCGTGGTCGGCTCCGCTCCCGCCGGCCCCGCCGCCCGCCAGCTCGGGCGCCATCCGCTCGTAGACGGCGTCGATCGCGCGCCGCAGCTCGCCCGAGGCGTCGCTCGCGCGGTTCCAGAACAGCGCGAGCAGGCCGCCGGGGCGCAGGAGCTCGGCCACGCGCGCGAACCCACGCCCAGGGTCGACCCAGTGCCACGACTGCGCGGCGTAGACGAGGTCGAAGCGCGCCGGGGACGCGAGCTCCTCGATCCCCGACACCACCCAGTCGGCCTCCGGCACCAGCCGCCGGCCGACCGCGGCCATCTCCGCGCTGGGCTCCAGCGCCGTGACCCGCAGGCCGCGCGCGACGAACGCGGCGGTCGCCTTGCCCGTGCCGGCGCCGACCTCGAGCGCCGCGCGGCCCCCGGCCAGCCCGGCGACGTCGTCGACGAGCGCGTCCGGGTAGGACGGCCGCTCGCGCGCGTAGTCCTCGGCGACCTCGCCGAAGACCAGGCGCTGCTCGCGGCGGCTCAAGCCGCGCTGGGGGTCAGCGCGGGGGGCGGCGCCGCCGCCGTCACGCGGCCTGGCGGAGCGCGGCGAGCTCGCGCATGCGGCCCAGGCGGCCGAGCGCCTTGGACTCGATCTGGCGGACGCGCTCCGGGGTGATGCCGAGCTGGCGGCCGATCTCGCGCAGCGGGGTGGGCTCGCCGCCGTCGATCCCGTAGCGCAGCGCAACGACCGTGCGCTCGCGGTCCGGCAGCTCCATCAGCGCGCGCTTCAGCGTCTCCTCGCGCAGCGAAACGTGGACGACGTCCTCCGGCGCCGGGCCCTCGGAGGGCAGCAGGTCGCCGAACGCCGCGTCCTCGCCCTCGCCCAGCGGCCGGTCCAGCGACGTGACCGTGCGGGCGGCGTCGCGCAGCGCCAGCAGGTCGTCGACGCCGATCTCGGCCTCCTTGGCGATCTCCTCGTCGGTCGGCGCGCGGTCCAGCCGCAACGCCAGCGCGTTCTCCGCGCGCGCGACCTTGCGCTGCGTGCGCACGAGGTTGATCGGCAGCTTGATCGTGCGCGCCTTGGCGTCCATCCCGCGCTCGACCGCCTGGCGGATCCACCAGGTCGCGTACGTCGAGAAGCGGTAGCCGCGGCGCCAGTCGAACTTCTCCACCGCCCGGATCAGCCCCAGGATGCCCTCCTGGATCAGGTCGAGCAGGGTCAGCTCGGAGCCCTGGTACTTCTTGGCGATGGAGACGACCAGCCGCAGGTTCGCGTTGATCATGCGGTCCTTGGCCGCGAGGTCGCCGCGCTCGATCCGCTTGGCCAGGTCGATCTCCTCCGACGGCGTGAGCAGCCGGTGGCGCCCGATCTCGTTCAGGAAGAGCTGCAGCGTGTCCGTGGTGACCGACGCGAACTGGGCGTCGTCCAGCGGCGCCTCGGGCGCGTCCGCGCGCGTGCAGTCGTCGCGCAGCTCGATGTGGCGCGCGTGCAGCTGCTCGTACAGCGCGCTGAGATCCTCGTCCTCCAGCTCCAGCGCCTGCGCCAGCTCGTCGACCTCCCGCAGGTCGACGCAACCCCGCTCTTCACCCCGGTCGATCAGCGCCGATACGGGCCCGCTGATCGGATTGCGCTCTTCGCTCATAGCTGCCCCATTGACTCACCCGAGAAGGGTCCGCGTAAACCAGCCAGAATCCGGTGTGTCCTTGTGTCCCCGCGCCTCCCGGTCCATGATCGGGGACGTCTGCAATCCGACCGCGGCGGGTAGCCCAAGTTCGTGAGAGGAGGCGCTATCCCCTTGACCCGGACCCCTGACATGGTCCGCCTGCTGGACGTCGACCCCGATCTCGGCGGGCTGCTCAACGACGCGCGCCGCGACCAGGCCGAGCGGGAGCTCGTCGTGCGTACGCACCGACTGCCCGTCGGCCCGTGGGACGTGTCGCGCCTGGCCGGCGCCACCGCTGACCACGTGGGACTGCTCATCGTCGATGGAATCCTGTCACGTGAGCTGGTCGTCGCGGATCACGTCAGCGCGGAGCTGCTCGGTCCGGGCGACCTCGTGCGGCCCTGGCAGCCGCCCAGCCGGACCGGCCTGCTGCCGGTCGACGCGGTGTGGACCGTGATGTCCCCGCTGTCGGTGGCGGTGCTCGACCGCCGCTTCGCCGCCGAGCTCTCCCGCTACCCGGAGATCACCGCGACGCTGTTCGACCGCCTGAGCGAGCGCTCGATGCGGCTCGCCACCACCCAGGCGATCTCCCAGCTCACGCGCGTGGACCGGCGGCTGAAGGCGCTGTTCTGGCACCTCGCCGAGCGCTGGGGCCGCGTGTCCGGCGACGGCGTCATCGTCCCGCTCGCGCTGACGCACCGGATCCTCGGCCAGCTGGTCGGCGCCCGCCGGCCGACGGTGTCGACCGCGCTGTCTGACCTGGCGGACCGCGGCGAGCTCGTGCGCCGCGCCGACGGCTCCTGGCTGCTGCGCGGCGACCCGCCGGACGCCGAGTCGCTGGCCCGCAAGCCGCCGTCGGTGCCGGCCTCGCGGCCCCAGGACCTGATGCGCCCGGTGCGCCGGTTCGACCGCGCCGCCGATCCGGACGCCGAGGTCGTCACGGCGATCGACCGGCTGCGCGACGCGCTCGAGCCCGGCGAGCTGCGCGAGCTGCTCGACCGCCGGCGCGAGGACGACGCCGGCGGCGGCCCGGACGCCGCGGCGTGACCTGGACGCCGTAGCCGGATAGGCTCGCTCCAGTGGGGCCCGACCCGGCCATCGCGGCCGCCGTCGGTGGCGGCGACCTCCTCGCGGAGGAGCTGCGCGCCGTGCTCGACGGCGTCGCCGACGCGGTCACCGTGCAGACCCCGGACCAGCGGCTGGTCTACGCCAACGAGGCGGCCGCCCGCCTGTACGGGCTGCCGCGCGGCGGCGCGCTGGCCGGCTTCTCCACCGAGCGCTACCTGCGCGCCTTCGAGGTCAGCGCCGAGGACGGCCGCCCGCTCGACCCGGAGCGCTTCCCGGG
>JAICUS010000146.1 GCA_025935735.1 Solirubrobacteraceae bacterium
AATGACCTTCGCCGGCGCGCCGCAGCATCCACGCTGCATCGCTCGCCAAGCCGGCGAACGTTGCCGGGCGCACCACTAGTCGGGACGGGCGGCGATCATCTGGATGCGCGGGTGGCCGCGCTCCAGGATCGCGTCGAACGTGATCGTGCCGGTGCTCGGCGCGGCGCCGCGGTAGGTCGCGCGGTAGCGCGCGGTGGCGCGCGCGTCCGGGCCGCCGCTGGCGTCGAGCCCGCTCAGCGTGAACCCCGTCGTCTCGTTGCGGGCGAACTGGCCCTGGTAGGAGGCGACGACGTCGCCGCGGCCGCGCTCGCGGTCGCTCGGCGTGACCCGCTGCGCGTCGGAGGTCAGCAGCCGGGCCATCCGCGTAGCGTCCTCGGTGGCGTACGCGCGCGCGAACGAGCGGGCCAGCCGGGCGACGTCGTCGGCCGACACCGAGCCGCCCGGCGGCGGTGTCGTGCCGCCGCCCACGAACGTGCTCAACGCGACCGCGCAGACGGCGAACGCGCCGACGGCCGCCAGCAGCGCCCAGCTGCGCCGCGAGCCGGCCCGGTAGCGCTTCACCGCCGGCTCCTCGGAGTCGGGCAGCGGCAGCGTGACGTCGGGCTGGCGCAGCGTCCGCGGCGCCGCCTCGCCGCGGGCCACCGAACGCTCCGCCTCGGTCACCGAGCGGCCCTCGGCCGCGGCCAGCGCGGCCCGCCCGAGGTCGCCGGCCGACGGGTAGCGGTCCTCCGGCGCCTTGGCCAGCGCACGGGCCAGCACCCGGTCGAAGTCGCGCGACACGCCCGGCGTGTCCGACGGCGGCGCCGGCGGGTCGTGCATGTGCGCGAGCATCGTGGCGGGCACCGTCTCGCGCGGGAACGGCGGCGCGCCGGTCAGCGCCGCGTAGAGCACGCAGCCCAGCGCGTACACGTCCGCGCGCGCGTCGACCGCCTCGCGCCGGAACTGCTCGGGCGCCATGTAGTCGACCGTGCCGAGGAACTGGCCGGTCGAGGTGATCGCCGGGTCGGCGCCGGCGAGCCGGGTGAGCCCGAAGTCCGCCAGGTACGCGTGCTCGCCGCTCAGCAGCACGTTGGCCGGCTTGACGTCGCGGTGCACGAGGCCCGCGGCGTGCGCGGCGTCCAGTGCGTCCGCCACCTGCCCGACGATCTCGGCCGCCCGCACGGGCTCCAGCCGCCCGCCGGAGCGCAGCAGCCGGTGCAGGTCGGTTCCCGCGACCCAGCGCATGACCAGGTAGAGCCGGCCGTCCTCCTCGCCCGCGCCGTAGACCGGGATGACGTTGGGGTGCTCGATCGCCGCCGCCATCCGCGACTCGCGCTCGAAACGCTCCCGGAACCCCTCGTCGGCCGCGAACTCGGGCGCGATCAGCTTGACCGCCACGGGCCGGGCCAAGGAGAGCTGCGTCGCCTTGTACACGATGCCCATGCCGCCCCGGCCGGCGACGGCCTCGAGCCGGCACCCGGCGATGTGAGCGCCTTCGAGGACGTCGGTCACCCTCCGATTGTGACGCAGGGTTATCGTGGCCCGTCATGGATCTCCGCGAGCGCATACAGGCCGACGCCGGCCGGATCGAGGCCGACCTGGAGCGCCTGGTGCGCCTGCCGTCCATCGCCTTCGCCGGCTTCCCGCGCGAGCCGCTGACCGACGCGGCCGCCGCCGTGGCCGAGCTGCTGCGCGACGCGGGCGCCGCCGAGGTGCGCGAGGTGGAGGTCCCGGACGAGCCGCCCTCCATCTACGCCGAGTTCCCCGGTGCCGGCCCGACCGTCCTGCTCTACGCGCACTACGACGTCCAGCCGGCGCCGCCCGAGGGCTGGGACTCCGACCCGTTCGCGCCGGAGCGCCGCGACGGCCGCCTGTACGGCCGCGGCGCCTCCGACGACAAGTCCGGCGTCGTCGCCCACCTGGCCGCGCTGCGCGCCTGGCAGGGGCGCCCGCCGGTCGACGTCAAGGTGCTGATCGAGGGCTCGGAGGAGAACGGCCGCCAGAGCCTGCTTCAGGTGGTCGAGCGCGAGCCGGACCTGCTGCGCGCCGACGTGATGGTCATCGCCGACGGCGGCAACTGGAAGCTCGGCGAGCCGACGCTGTGCGAGACGCTGCGCGGCCACGGCAAGCTGACGGTGACCGTGCGCACGCTGCGGGGCGCGCTGCACAGCGGCCAGTTCGGCGGCGCCGCGCCGGACGCGCTGCTGGCGCTCATCCAGGCGCTGGCCACGCTGCACGACGCGGACGGGAACGTGACCGTGGAGGGCCTGCAGGACGCCGACTGGCCGGGCGCCGACCTCCCCGAGGCCGACTTCCGCCGCCAGGCCGGCGTGCTCGACGGCGTGGCGCTGGCCGGCGGCGGCAGCGTCGCCGACCGGCTGTGGGCGCGCCACGCGATCTCGGTGCTCGGGATCGACGCGCCCGCGGTGGACGGCGCGGCGAACATCGTCATCCCCGTCGCCCGCGCCAAGGTGGCCGTGCGCGTGCCGCCGGGCGCGGACCCCGAGCGCTCGATGGACGCGGTGAAGCGGCATCTCGAAGCCGTCGTCCCGCTCGGCGCGCGGCTGGAGATCGAGCTCGAGCCGGCGTCCACGCCGGTCGCGCTCACCGGCGCCGCGGCGGCCGAGCGCGCGCTCGAGCAGGCGTTCGCCAAGCCCGTCGCGCGGATGGGCAGCGGCGGCTCGATCCCGCTCGTCGCCCGGCTGCGCGAGGCCTATCCGGACGCGGCGTTCGTCATCTGGGGCGCGCAGGACTCCGACCGGGCGCAGATCCACGCGGCCAACGAGTCCGTCGACCTGGAGGAGCTCGGCAAGCTCGCGCTGGCTGAGGCGCTGCTGCTGGGCGAGCTGGCGTAGGGGAGGGGGACGGCCGCGAGGGAACACGGGTCGCGGCCGCCCGTGCCGGTGAGGGCGCCTCCTATCCGGTGATGGTTCCCGCCGCGCGCCGGCGCGTCACAGCCATTTGCCGACGCTGGGCGCGACGGCGCTCTCCAGCCGCTCCAGCAGCGCGCCGGGCTCCGGCTCCACGGCCAGCGCCGCGCGGTGCTCGGCGCGCAGGAAGCCGGCGGTCACCGCGTGGTCGAGGAACGCGGCCAGGTGGTCGTAATAGCCGCTGACGTTGAGCACGCCGAGCGGCTTGGCGTGCAGCCCGAGCTGGCTCCACGTGTACATCTCGACCAGCTCCTCGAGCGTGCCGATCCCGCCGGGGAGCGCGACGAACCCGTCGGACAGCTCGGCCATCAGCGCCTTGCGCTCGTGCATCGAGCCGACGACGCGCAGCTCGCTCAGCCCGCGGTGGGCGATCTCGCGGTCCACGAGCCCCTGCGGGATGATGCCGACGACCGTCCCGCCGGCCGCCAGCGCCGTGTCGGCCAGCGTGCCCATCAGCCCGGTGGCGCTGCCGCCGTAGACGAGGCGTATGTCGTGCTCCACCAGGCGCTGCGCCAGCCCGCGCGTGGCCTCGGCGAACGCCGGTTCGTTGCCGGAGTTCGAGCCGCAGTAGACGCAGAGCGAGCGGATCACAGGGCGGCGAGCAGCCGCTCGAGGTCGGACTCGTCGTTCCAGGCGCCGACCGAGGCGCGCAGGTACGGCGTGCCGGGCAGGTTGCGGACTACGACGCCGGCCTCGGCCAGCCGCAGCCGCGTCTGCTCCGGGTCCGGGTCCTCCCAGGCGACGAGCGTCGTGTGGCCGCGCGGGACGACCGTGCGCCCGCTGTCGGCCAGCGCGCCGGCGAACCGCTGGGCCAGCGCCGTCGCCCGGGCCGTCACGTCGTCCAGGCCGGCGTCCAGCAGCAGCTCGGTGGCGGTGAGCGAGAGCGCCACCGCCTCGCGCGGCAGCGCGCCCTCCAGCCGGCGGGCTTCGGTGCGCAGGGGCGAGTCCAGCCCGCGGCTCGGGTCCTCGAAGGCCATGTAGCCGGGCATGGTGGTCCGCACCCCGCGGCCGAACTCGGGCTCGAGGTAGAGCATCCCGGTGCCGTCGGCGCCGCACAGCCACTTCTGGCCGGCGGCGGCGTAGGCGGCGCAGCCCAGCGCCCTGACGTCGACGGGCACCGCGCCGGCGCCCTGCGCGCCGTCCAGCACCACGGGGACGGGGACCTCGGCGAGCGCCTCCGGGGCGAGCTCGCCGGTGTGCCAGCCCACGTGCGAGCAGGCCACGAGCGTCGTGGTGGCCCGCACGGCGTCGGCCACGTCGGCCAGCGGCACCGCGCGCACGCTGACGCCCCGCTCGCGGGCGGCCAGGAGCGGCCCGAGCAGCCCGGGGTGCTCGGAGTCCGACGTGACGATCTCGTCGCCCGGCCCGAGGTCGAGCCCGGCGATCACCGCACCGATCCCGGCGGTCGTCGAGCTCGTGACGGCGACGTCGGCGGCGTCCGCTCCGAGGACCTGGGCGTAGCGCTCGCGCAGCGAATCGAGCAGCTCGTGGCGGCGCTCGAAGTGCGCCATCACCCGGCCCTCCTCGACCTGGGCGGCGAGCTCCGCGCGCGCCGACTCGGCCGCCGCGCGCGGCAGCGGCCCGTCCGTGCCCGCGTTCAGGTAGGCGACGCGCTCGAGCACGGGGAACTGCGCGCGGAGGGCGACCGGGTCCATCGGGCGCGTGAGCCTAGCGGGCGCGCGCCACCGCACCCTCCAGCACCGGGTCGATCGGCGTGGCCACGCCGAGTGCGGACTCGATCGCCTCGGCCGCCTCGAGCGTCAGCAGGTCCTGGAAGCGCTCGGCCATCACCTGCACGCCGCACGGCAGCCCGCCGGCCTGCCCGGCCGGGACCGCCGCGGCCGGCAGCCCGAGCAGGTTGGCCGGCATCACCGGGCGCAGGAGCCGCATCGTGGCCGCGGAATTCTCCTGGGACTCCACGTCCCAGGAGTGCGGGAACGGCGGCTGCGCCCAGATCGGGCCGAGGATCAGCGGGTGCTCGTCCAGGAACGCCGACCAGGCGCGGTGGATCTGCCGCCGCTGCACGAGCGCGGCCACCAGGCCCGCGGCGTCGAGCGGCGGGTAGAGCGGGTCGATGTGGTCGAGGAAGCGCATCGCGTCCTGGCCCATGACCGCGCGCAGCAGCTCCTCCTGGGCGCGGATGTCGGCGAACAGCCAGCGCCCCCACACGTCGAGCGACTCCTCGTACATCGGCGGCACGGCCTCGACGACGTCGTAGCCGGCGTCCGCCAGGGCGTCCGCCGCCCGGCGCACGGCCGCGGCGACCTCCGGGTGGGTGTCGCCGCCCGGCGGGTCGGCCACCACCGCCACGCGGCGCGATGCGGGCCGCTCCACGTCCAGCGGCACCGGCACGGACTCCGGGTCGCGCAGCGACATCCCGGCGACGATCCCGAGGCCCAGGCGGACGTCGGCCACCGTGCGGGCCATCACGCCCTCGACGGCCATCAGCTGCATCGCCGGGCCGAGGTCCTCCGGCGGGATGACCGTGGCGTGCGGCACCCGGCCGGGCGTCGGCTTGATCGAGGCGATCCCGCAGCAGTGCGCCGGGTTGCGCAGCGAGCCGCCGACGTCGTTGCCCAGGCCGAGCGGCGACATGCCGCTCGCCAGCGCGGCGCCCTCGCCGCCGCTGGAGCCGCCGGCGGTCACGCCCGGGTCCCACGGGTTGCGAGTGAGCCCGCGCAGCGAGGAGTCGGTGTGGATGCGCAGCCCGAGGTCCGGCAGGTTCGTGCGGCCGATCGGGATCGCCCCCGCGGCGCGCAGGCGCTCGACCTGCGGCGCGTCGACCGGCGCGACCGCCTCGGCCAGCGCCGGGATCCCGCTCGTCGTCGCCGTGCCCGCGACGTCGATGTTCTCCTTGACCGTGAACGGCACGCCGTGCAGCGGCCCGCGCGGGCCGTCCGCGCGGTCGGCCGCGTCCGCCGCCGCCCGCGCCTCGTCGGCGAGCACGACGGTGAGAGCGTTCAGGTGGCCGTTCACCGCCTCGATCCGCGCGAGGTTCGAGTCCACCACTTCCCGCGCGGACACGTCGCCCGCCGCGATCATGCGCGCGAGCTCGCCCGCGCCGTGCCGCCACAGCTCCACCGCTTCCTCCTCCGGCCGTTGTCTAGCCTTACCGCGCCATGCGCGTCCAGCTTCCCGACGGATCTTCTCGCGAGTTGCCCGACGGCGCCACCGGCGCCGACCTCGCCGCCGACATCGGCCCCGGCCTCGCCCGCGCGGCGCTGGCGATCCGGGTGGTCGACGGTACGGAGCGGCGCGACGGGAGCGCGTACGACGACGGCCGCGTCCAGGACCTGGGCGCGCCGCTGCCCGACGGGGCGACCGTGGAGATCGTCACCGCTCGCGACGGCGACGGCGACGCGCTGAAGTTGCTGCGCCACGACATCGCCCATGTGCTGGCCGAGGCGGTGCTCGAGATCTACCCGGGGACCAAGGTGTCGATCGGCCCGCCGATCGCCGACGGCTTCTACTACGACTTCGAGTTCCCGCCGGGCGTCACCGTCAACGAGGACGACTTCGCGCGCATCGAGGAGCAGATGCGCAAGCACGTCAAGGCCGACGAGCCGTTCGAGCGCTCGGAGGTGAGCACGGGCGAGGCGATCGACCGTTACGTGCGCGAGGAACAGCCCTACAAGGTCGAGCTGATCGAGGACCTGATCCGGAATGCGGATCCCGCCCACCCCATCGACACCGTGTCGCTGTACCGAAACGGCGACTTCCTCGACCTCTGCCGCGGCCCGCACGCCCCCTCGACCGGCCGGGCCAAGGCGTTCAAGCTGACCTCGGTGGCCGGCGCCTACTGGCGCGGCGACGCCAGCCGCCAGATGCTCACCCGCATCTACGGCACCGCGTTCGCCAGCAAGGCGGAGCTGGAGGAGCACCTCGAGCGCCTGGAGCAGGCCAAGGCCCGCGACCACCGCAGGCTGGGCCGCGAGCTCGGCCTGTTCGCGTTCTCCGACACTGCCATCGGGGCCGCGTTCTGGCTGCCCAAGGGCACCCAGCTGTTCAACACCCTCGTCGGCCTCTCGCGTGAGATGGGCGCCGCGCGCGGCTACACGGAGGTCAAGACCCCGCAGCTCTACGACGTGCAGCTGTGGAAGACCTCGGGGCACTGGGAGAAGTACCGCGAGCATATGTTCATCACCGAGTCCGAGGGGCATCAGCTCTCGCTCAAGCCGATGAACTGCCCCGGGCACTGTCAGCTCTACAAGCTCCAGAAGTTCTCCCATCGCGACCTGCCGCTGCGCTACTCGGAGCCCGGGCTGCTGCACCGCGACGAGCTCTCGGGGGCGTTGCACGGCCTCATGCGCGTGCGGCACTTCGCGCAGGACGACGCCCACATCTTCTGCACCGAGGAGCAGATCCAGGACGAGGTCGCCGGCTGCCTGGAGTTCGCCTACGCGACCTACAACCTGTTCGGCTTCGACGTCGAGGTCGAGCTCTCGACCCGGCCGGAGCAGCGGATCGGCTCCGACGAGCTGTGGGACCACTCCGAGACGGCGCTCGTGGCGGCGCTGAAGGCCAACGACCTGGAGTACCGGGTCAACGAGGGCGACGGCGCGTTCTACGGGCCGAAGATCGACCTGCACATGCGCGACTCGCTCGGCCGCTCGTGGCAGCTCGGCACGGTCCAGCTCGACTACAACATGCCCGAGCGCTTCGGGCTCACCTACACCGGCGCCGACAACGCCGAGCACCAGCCGGTGATGATCCACCGCGCGCTGATGGGCTCCTACGAGCGCTTCATCGGCATCCTGATCGAGCACTACGCCGGCGAGTTCCCGGTCTGGCTGGCGCCGATCCAGGCGGTCGTGCTGCCGGTGGCCGACCGCCACCTCGACTACGCGCGCGCGGTGCGCACGGCGCTCTCCGGCCTGCGCGTCGAGGTGGACGAGCGCACCGAGTCGATCGGGCGCAAGATCCGCGAGGCCGAGCTGCGCAAGATCCCCTACATGCTGGTGGTCGGCGACCGCGAGGCCGAGAACCGCACCGTCTCGCTGCGGCGCCACCGCGAGGGCGACCAGGGCGTGATCGCGCTCGACGACCCCTTCTGGCGGCGGCTGGCGGAGCAGCGGGATTGAGAAGTTGGGCACCCGTGGGCCTCCGTGCCCCGCGGGTGCCCGCCCGGGCGTCCCTTCCTCCGTGAAGAGGAGCACGCAGGGGAATCGGCCGAAAATGCCCATCCTTGAGCCGTGCGCACCGCTATACTCGTCGTGTTGATCACGAGTCTCCACACGCCGCCGCGTACTTGACGCCGCGCGCACCACAGAGCTAGTGCCGGTCCCGAGAAGGTTTGACCGGCAACCGCCGGAGCGAGATCCCACCCGCATCAACGAGCGCATTCGCGTGCCCCAGGTCCGTCTGATCGACGACACCGGGCAGCAGGTGGGGATCATGCGCACCGAAGACGCCCTGCGCCGGGCGCAGGAGAAGGACCTCGACCTCGTCGAGGTCGCCGCCGACGCCAAGCCGCCGGTGGTCCGCATCCTGGACTACTCGAAGTACAAGTACGAGCAGGCCCAGAAGCAGAAGTCGGCGCGGAAGCACCAGCAGCAGATCAACGTCCGGGAGATCAAGTTCCGGCCGAAGATCGCCCAGCACGACTACGACACCAAGAAGGGCCACGTCACGCGCTTCCTGAAGGCGCGCGACAAGGTCAAGGTGACCATCATGTTCCGCGGGCGCGAGATGGCGCACCCGGAGCGCGGCGAGATGATCCTCAACCGCCTCGCGGAGGACTTGCAGGACCTCGCCGTCGTCGAGCAGCGGCCCCAGCAGGACGGCCGCAACATGACGATGATGCTGGCGCCCGGCAAGGCTGTGCCCGAAGCCAAGGCGTCGTAGCCCGCGGCCGGCCGCGCGTGCTCACCGACGAGCTCCGCGCGGCACTGGTCGGCGTCGTCGCCCGGGCGGCCGAGCTCGGCGACACGTTCGAGCAAGAGGTCCAGGTCCGCCGCGCGGCGTCGGTGGGCGAGTGCCTGGTCTCCGGCGACGCCCACGGGCTGCTCTCGGCGCTGCCGCTGACGGCGCGCGAGGCGCCCCGCCGGGCCGACCGCGGCAGCGCCGAGCCCGGTGGCTGGCCGAGCGCCTCGGCCAGGCAGGCGGAGCTCGACCCCGCGGGCGCGCTGCGGGCGGTCTGGTACGGCTACGAGGAGGGCGACTACCGCGAGGACAACCGGCTCGGCGAGGACGCGTGGCTCGCGGCGCTCGCGGCCGCGCTGGACCGCGCGGCCGGCGTGAGCTGCGACCGCCGGGTCTGGCTCACCCCGCGCGACGCGCCGGCGCCGCTGCGCGCCGATCTCACCGGGCTGGCCGCGGAGCTGGCCGACGCGCTCGCGGACGCGATCGGCGCCGCGGCGGCCGAGGCGGCGCTGCCCGCGCCGTTCTGCGTCCGGGTCAGCGCCGGATCCGACCCCGAGCCGCTGCTGCCGCCGCGGGTGCTCCTGGGCGACGAGCGCTGGAGCCGCGGCGTCGCGGCCGCGACCGCCGGCCTGTGGAAGGGCGTCGAGGCAGGCGACGTCGCCGCGCTCGACGTAACCGACCGGCTCGCCGCCGCCGCGCGGGGCGGTTGCGCGGAGATCGCCCAGGCTCTGGACATCTACGCCGACCCGGCCGACACGGCCCGGGCGGGGACGGTCTATGCCGAGCTGGCCGACCGCTTGACCGCCCGGCTCGCCGAGCCCGGCCGCATCCCCGGCGCGACGCCGGAGTTCCTCGGGCTCGTGCATCTCGGCGAGCGCTACCCGGCCCCGGGCGAGGCGCCGGCGCTGGAGCGCGCCCGGCGCGTGCTCGGGCGGGCGCGGGTGCAGCGGTTCCTGGACGCACTGCGCTCGCGCGCGCCGCGCCGGCCGGTGCTCCCGAAGGGCCTCGCGGCGCGGGCGCTGCACGACCGCGACGCGCTGCGGGAGCTGCTCGACCGACTGGGGCTGGGCGCGCACGCCGACCGGCTGGCGCACGACGTGGCCGAGGTCGGGCTGCTGCTGCGCCACACGCGCGGGCGGACGGCCGGCTCACGGCTCGGCGGTCCGGCGCTGCTGCCGCCGGGGGCCGAGTGGCCGGCGACCGAGGACGGCCGGCCGCTCAGCTTCCTCGCCGGCATCGACCTGGCCGAGCTGCCACCCGGGGGCGGCCGTCCGGCCGCCGGCTGGTGGCTGTTCTTCGCCGACCTCGGCTTCGACGACGACGACGACCCGTTCGGCGAGCCCGCGGACAACCGGCCCGGCGCGCGCGGCCGGCTGCTGCCGGTGCCCGCGGGCGAGACGCCCGAGCCGGCCACGCCGCGCGGCGAGGAGCTCAACCACCTGCCCGTCGCGTTCGCGCCGATGCTGACCCTGCCGGAGCCGGAGTCGGCCGGGCTCGACGTCTACGCGCGCCAGGCCTACGAAGCCGCGTTGCAGGCGCTGTGGAAGGCGAGCGGCGAGCCCGAGTGGCTCGGCGGCCGGCACTGGATCGGCGGCCACGTCCCGGACGCGCAGGGCCTCACGCCCGAGCCGGGCCCCGCAGACGCGCTGGCGCGCGGCGATTACGGCGCGGTCAGCGCCGAGCCGAGCTCTGGCTGAGCGGCCGGCGCCGCGCGGCGCACTTAACAGGAAGATTGCCCTTGCTGGACATTGCCCGATTGTGCGGTATGTTGACGCCACGAGCGGATCCCGTCGCCTCATCTGCGCCCTCGTCACCGTGGTGCTCGGGGCGTCATTCGCACAGTCGGCGTTGCCGGCGGACGCGGGCGCGCAAGGTGCGGCGCTCGATTGCACCGGCAGGTGGGCAGCCTGATCCCCGGCGGCGTGGCGAACGCGCTGGGGGTCAGCGAGGGCGGCCGGGCCGCGTGGGTGCTCGCGTCCCAGCAGCCCGGCGGGAGCGGCAACACGCTGAATTTCACGCTCTACTCGTTCAACCCGGCGAGCGGCGCCTGGACGCAGCACACCGCGACCTTCGACACCGCCGGCAGGCTGCCGTCGGGAGTGACCGCGGCCAACATCCGGTCCGGCGGCATCGTCGCCGGCGCCGTCGATCCGCACAGCGGCAACTTCTTCTGGGCCTACCTCGCCAACGCGCCCACCGACGCGATGACCATCTTCGGGTACAACACCGCGACGAACCAGCCGATCGGCGTCGTCGCCAACTCGAACCTGCCCCAGACCGTGCCGACGAGCGTCGAGGTCGACAAGACCGGTTCGCTCGACGCCGGCGCCAACCACGTCGTCAACGTCGGTGACGTCATCCACTACACGATCACGGTGCGCAACAGCGGCAACACCACCTTGCGCAACGTGACGGTGTCCGAGCA
>JAICUS010000433.1 GCA_025935735.1 Solirubrobacteraceae bacterium
ACGCGACCGCAAAGACGCCGTCCGCGCCTGGGACGAGCTTCGCCACCTGCATTCGGTGACGCACGTCCCAGATCGTGACCGAGCCGGTAAGGCTTGCCGCCGCGAGGAGCCTCGCGTGAGCAGCCCTTCCCGCCTCGTTGCGGCCCCATCCGTGCCGTGTGCGACTTCGCGTGCGGAAACCTGCGCGTTCTTGCCGAGGCGTCAGAGCCCGAGGCCGACGGCGGGTAGCGGCACGGGCGCCGGTCGTTCCCAGGAGTAGGCGACCTCGGCGAGCCGCGGCGGCCCGGCGATCAGCTCATGCCAGGCTGACGCCGCCGCCCAGAGGTCGATGTCCCCGAGCAGCGTCTCGAGCCCATGCTCGTCGGCCGTCTCGAAGATGAAGATCGCCTCCGCCGGCGTCAGCAGCAACTGGTGCCGGGTCAGCGCCGTTTCGCTCGGATCAAACGGCGGTCCTTGGGCGGCAAGCTCGCGGACACGCTCGAGCGCGCCTTCCTTCAACGGCACGATCACGGTCGCCCGCCGCGGCGCAGCCAGGCTCAGCTCGGAGAGGCGATCGACGAGCTCGTGGAGGATGCCGGCCTCCAAGACCGTGCTGGTCAGGTGATAGACGCCCTGCGACCGCTCGATGACCAAGGAACGGCGACCGTCGACGCGCTCGTCTGCGTCATGTCCGATGCGCAGACCGCGCAGCTCCTCGTAACGGATCTGCCGGTCGACCGCGCCGGTGCTGTTGGCGCCGTCGCCGACGAGGTGTAGCGCGCGCGGCCCGAGCTCGAGGCGGCCGACATAAGCCTGACCGTCAGGCTCGCGCCACTTGATCGCGTAGCTCGTCTTCATGTTCTGAGGATAGATCGCCTTTGACCATCCACCCGTCGTGGCCGCTACCGATTCGATTGCGGTAAGTCCGCAGTCGCGCTCGCGCAGAGCCCGCGACGCGAGCTCTGCGCCACCGACGGCTCAGCTGGCAAGCGCAGCTTCGGCGGCCAGTCCGCGGACGACCAGATGGCCGTAGTCCGTCAGCGCCAGGGGCGTTGGTCGAGCCAGTGCCGTTCGTCGCGGAGCGTCTGGCGCCGCTGATGTATCTCCGCAGCCGGCAGCAGGCCGGCGAGCTCGATCGTCGCGAGCGCGCGGTCGGACGCGTCGAGCACCGAGGGCCAGCGGGCGATCAGCTGGTCGAGATCGACAGGCCGCTGTAACTCGGGCGTCGAGACCGCGCCGCGGTAACCCGCTTGGGGTTGCGGCCGACTCCGCTCGCGCCGCCTGGCACCACCGCGCGGCGCCGCGACGACGGTCATCTAGCCTCCCGCCTCCTGCTTCTCGTTGAGTCCGCGCGGGCGGCCGCGAGCTCAAGGTCGTGACGGAGCTCGAGCGGGTGCTCGGCGACCCGGCAGACCGCTGCTTGGAGCGTGCAAAGACCCATGGGCTCCGCCTTCTGTGCTCTCCTTCCTTATGGAGCTCTGCAGAAAGGATGCGCCTCGGACCGAGGCCCGCCATCAGGGCGAAATGCCCCTCGTGCTGCGGGCCGCTACGGATAATGGCCCGGTGATGAGGTCGTGATCGAGCAAGACCACCGCCTGCGGGCGCTGGTCGGTGCCGGCATCGCCCTCGGCTCAGCGCGGACCCTCGACGAGCTGTTGCAGCGCTTGGTCGAGGCGGCCGCCGCATTGACCGGATCCCGCTACGCCGCGCTTGGCGTAATCGACGGCGAGGGCCGGGCCCTCGAGCGCTTCATCACCACCGGCGTCGACGCCGACGTGCGCCGGGCGATCGGCGACCCGCCGCACGGCCGAGGCATCCTCGGCGTCCTGATCCATAACGCCGAGACGTTGCGTCTGCACGACATCAGCGACGACCCGCGCTCGGCCGGCTTCCCGCCGAACCACCCACCGATGTACTCCTTCCTCGGCGTGCCGGTGATGCTCCGCGACGTCGCGTACGGCAACCTCTATCTGACCGAGAAGGCCGACGGCGCCGACTTCGACGAAGAGGACGAGGAGATCGTCAGCCTGCTGGCGGCGCAGGCGGCGGTGGCGATCGAGAATGCCCGCCTCTACGAGTCGGCGACGCGCTGGTCGTCGCAGCTCGAGGCCCTGAACGAGGTCGGCCTGGCGCTGGCCTCGGAGATCGAGCTGCCGCGGCTATTGGCGCTCATCACCAAGCATCTGCGCACACTGATCGATGCGCGACTGGTCGCGATAGCCCTACCCCGCGCCGACGGCATCCTCGTCATCGAGGCTGCCGACGGCGACAGCGCTGGAGAGATAATTGGCCTCGAGCTCGAGCGCGCCGGCTCCAAGAGCGGCCGCGTCCTCGAGCGACGGCGAGGCGAGCTGGTCGACGACCTGCGCTCGGACCCCGAGGTCGACTACCACGTCGCCCGCCCGCTGGCCGCGACGACCGGCCTCTACGCCCCGCTTATCGCCCGCGATCGGGTGATCGGCGTCCTGATCGCCCACGACAAGGTCGGGGCCGACCCGCGCTTCTCCCCGGACGACCTGCGACTCGCCGAGCAGTTCGCCGTTCGTGCCGCCGTCGCCGTCGACCAGTCGGCCCGCGTCGCCCGCGAGGCACTGCGCCGCGTGGTCGAGACGCAGGAGCTCGAGCGGCGTCGACTGGCGCGCGAGCTCCACGACCAGACCGGGCAAGAGCTGACCTCGGTCATCCTGGGCCTGAAGGCTGTGGAAGAGGCGGAAGATGCCGACAGTCGCGCGACCGCGCTCGCGCAGGTGCGCACCCAGGTGGTCGAGACCCTGCACGACGTCCGCCGTCTGGCGGTCGAGCTGCGGCCGAAGGCGCTTGACGACTTCGGTCTGGTCGCCGCCAGCGAGCGGCTTGCGCAGACCTTCGCCGAGCAGACCGGCGTCAAGATCGACTTCCTCGCCCAGCTCGGTGACGAGCGGCTGGCGGGCGAGATCGAGACCGCCCTCTACCGCATGATCCAGGAGGCGCTGACCAACATCGTCAAGCACGCGCACGCTGCAACCGTCAGCATCGTCCTCGCCCGCTCAGGCGGGTCTATTAGCGCGATCGTCGAGGACGACGGCCAGGGTTTCGACACCTCGGCCCGGCCCGAGGGCATGGGGCTTGACGGCATGCGCGAGCGCCTGGCCCTGGTCCGGGGCAAGCTAAAAATCGAGTCTCGACCGGGCGGCGGGACGACACTCTTCGCAGACGTGCCCCTGCCATGAGCGAGCCGGCCAGCGAAGCGAGCGCCAACGACCGCGCGGTCATCCGCACGCTGATCGTCGACGACCACGCCGTCGTCCGCAGCGGCCTGCGCAAGGTCCTCGAAGCCGAGCCCGACATCGAGGTCGTCGGCGAGGCCGGCGACGCCCGCAACGCGGTTTTTGAGACACGAGCCAAGAAGCCCGACGTGATCCTGATGGACGTCGTCATGCCGGGCAAGAGCGGTATCGAAGCCATCCCCGACGTCCTTCACGAGGCCCCCGAGGCCAAGATACTCATCCTGTCGATGCAGGACGACGCCCGCTACGTGCGGGAGGCCTTCGAGGCCGGCGCCTCCGGCTACGTGCTCAAGGAGGCCGCCGACACCGAGGTCGTCGCCGCCGTCCGCGAGGTGGCCGCCGGCGGCCGCTACGTCCACCCCACCCTCGGCGCCCGCCTCGTCGTCGCCGACGCCGAGGAGCGCAAGCGCGCCGCCGAGGACCCCCTCTCGGACCGCGAGCGCGGCGTCTTGCGCCTCTTGGCCCTCGGCCACACCAACCAAGAGATAGCCGACCAGCTCTACATCTCGGTCCGCACCGCGGAGACTCACCGCGCCCACATCATGCTGAAGCTGCGCCTGACGACCCGCGCGGAACTCGTGCGCTACGCCCTCGCCCAAGGGCTGTTGAACGAGTCGGATCAGTAGCGGCTTGAGCCCAGCGCTAACGACGTCCGCCCGGTCTGAGCGCACCTCATCTAGTGGGACATCGTGCCCTTGACATTGCCGACATTGAGGAGGCCGACCTGGCCCTGGTCGACTGCAGCGAACGCGTGCGACACGAACGGGTACAAGCCCGGCTGGTCGATCTTGACGTCGAACACGCCGCCGCCACCCGCGGGCACGGTGACTGTCTGCACGTCGTGCAGCGCGTCGGCGGGCTTCATGTCGCCGAAGACGTAGGCCGTGTTCAGGATCGTCCCCACGATGTGGAAGTCGGTGTCGAGCGAGGGACCCGCATCGACGACCCAGAAGCGGACCAGGTCGCCCGGGCTCGCCGTCAGGGGATGCTTCACGTACTGACCGGCGTAGCCGTTGAAGGTCATCCAATCCGGCTGCCGGGCGTGCGCCTTCGCCATGTTGAACTGCGCCGGCTTCTGGAGCCCGTCCGAGTCGAGGTACCACTCGCTCGCAACGAGGACGTAGTTCTCGTCGGCCCTCGGCAGCACACCCGGCTTCGGCTCCACAACGATTGCGCCGTACATGCCGTTGGCAATGTGCATCAGCACCGGCTTCGTGCCGCAGTGGTACATGAAGACACCCGGATCATTGGCCCGGAACGTGTACGAGACCGACTTGCCCGGGAAGACATCGCCGAACGCCTTGTCGGGTGCGATGCGAGCGGCGTGGAAGTCGACCGAGTGCGGGATGGCGCCGTTGTTGGTCAAGGTGATCTTCACCAGCTGGCCCTGGCGGACGTGAATGATCGGGCCGGGCGCGCCTCCGGCCCAGGCCCAGGCGGCGTACTTGATGCCGGGCGCGATCTGGATGTTGAGGTCCGTCAGCACCAGGTGCACGTCGACAACCGGCCCTGCCGGCGCGGCCGGCAGCGTCGCCGGGTAGGCCTTGTGCGCGGCAGCCAGCGAGTCGGCGTTGGCGGGCGCGGCTCCGGCGTAGCTCGTCAATGAGCCGAGGTTCGTCGAGCTCATGTCCATGCCGCCCATCGAGGAGGCGGGCGCGCTCGCGGCGGCATGTGCCGCATGATCGCGCAGGTTGCGGGCGTCGAGCCACATCATCAGCGCGACGAAGCCGAGGACGGCGACGAGGAGACCGAGCAACAGCGAGACGACACCGACCAGCGCGTCCTTGTAGCTGACTGAACTGAGGTTCCTCGCGGTATAGGACGAGCCACTCATCGTTGCGATCTCCTTTGTTGAAGTCTCAGTCGAAGGTAGGACGCGGCACGCGCCTCTCCCTCCACGAACACCCGCATCGCGACACCGGCATGACCGCAGACTTCATTACGGGTTTCCCGCAACGACCGAGGGCGGCTTGCGCCGCCCTCGTCGGGGGAGGAACGCGGTAGCTGCCTGCCTTCCTTCCGATGATTGGAGGCATCACGAGGAGGGCGGCGACCGCCGCCCTCCCGATTGCCGTGATGGATC
>JAICUS010000167.1 GCA_025935735.1 Solirubrobacteraceae bacterium
CAACTTCGACGAGGCGCTGAAGCTCGTGCGCGAGCTCACCCGGCGCCACCCGATCGCGCTGGTCAACTCGGTCAACCCGCTCCGGCTGGAGGGGCAGAAGACCGCGGCGTTCGAGGTCCTGGAGGCGATCGGCGAGATCGACGCGCTGTGCATCCCCGTGGGCAACGCGGGCAACGTCACCGCCTACTGGAAGGGGTTCACCGAGATGGGCTCGCGGCCACGGCTGTTCGGCTTCCAGGCCGAGGGCGCGGCGCCGCTGGTGCACGGTGCGCCGGTCGGGCAGCCGGAGACCGTGGCGAGTGCGATCCGCATCGGCAACCCCGCGCGCTGGGAGGAGGCGATGGAGGCGTTCACCGGCTCCCGCGGCCGGGTCGCCGCCGTGTCCGACGCCCAGATCCTCGACGCCTACCGCTTCCTGGCCGCGAGTGAGGGCGTGTTCTGCGAGCCGGCCTCGGCCGCCGGGGTGGCCGGGCTGCTCGCCCACGGCGTCGAGGATGCGCAGAAGGTCGTGTGCGTGCTCACCGGCCACGGGCTGAAGGACCCGCAGACCGCGCTGGCGCAGGCCGGCGCGGTCGTGCCCTGCGAGCCGGACATCTCGGCCGTCGAGGCGGCCGTGCTTTCGTGAACCGCCGCCGGCTCGTCCGGGTCCCCGCGTCGTCGGCCAACCTCGGCCCGGGGTTCGACGTGCTGGGCGCGGCGCTGGACCTGCACATGGAGGTCGAGGTGGCCGAGACGGGCCGCTTCGCCGTCCACACCGACCTGGCGATCGCCCGCGACCGGCGCAACCTGTGCGTGCGCGGGTTCGCGGCGCTGCACCCGCCCGATGCGTTCGAGTTCACCATCCGCTCCGACATCCCGCTGTCCGGCGGGCTGGGCACGAGCGCCGCGGCGCTCGTGGCCGGGCTCGTGGCGGCCGATTCGATCTTCGAGCTCGGCGCCGACGTGCTGGGGCACGCCGCCCGGCTCGAGGGCCACCCGGACAACGTGGCGGCGGCGCTGCTGGGCGGGATCGTCGTCTGCTCGGGCCTCGAGGTCGAGCGCCTGGAGCCGCCGCCCGGGCTGGAGGCGCTGCTGGTGATCCCCGACGAGCACGTGCGCACGGCCAAGGCGCGCCAGGCCCTGCCGTCGCGCATCCCGGTCTCGGACGCGGTGTTCAACGTCGGCCACGCGTCGTTACTGGTCCTCGGCCTGGAGCGAGGCGCCCTCGGGTTGATCGCCCGCGGGCTCGGCGACCGCATCCACCAGCCCCGCCGCGCTCATCTCTACCCGCGCTCGTGGGAGCTGGTCCAGCACGCCCGTTCGTTGGGCGCCCTGGGCGCGACCATCTCCGGCGCGGGCCCGTCCGTGCTCGTGTGGTGTGACTTCGAGAGCACGGGCGCGGTGGCCGCGCGATTGGAGGGTGAGGCCGCGGGGTGGGCGTGCGTCCGGCGGGTGGGGTTCGCCTCCGCGGGCGCCGAGGTGCGCGAGCTCTGACGCTCTGTGCTGCGGCGCTGCGGGCTCGGCGGACTGCTTGCTGGGTAGGGAAGCGGTCTGCCCGCGGCGCCTTGTTGCCCCGGCGAACTGCGGCTGGGTAGGGAAGGAGTCCCTCCGGGGCGGTCCGGGTGATCGGTTTCTAATCCCGACTATTCCGGTTGAGTCACTTCAGTCGCGTATAGCGCGACTTACCTCACACACGTGAAAGAGGTGCATCAGTCATCTGTGCGGTCGTGATCGGTTCTCGCAGCGTGCGCGGGCAAACACGCACACTCGACCCTCGCGACCGCGGCGAAGGGACCGCTCCCCTACCCAGCAAGCCGTTCGCCGGGCCCGGCAGGGCGCCCCTCAGCGAAAGCCCGCGACCGACCGGATCGTCGCCACGAGCTCGCCCTCCTCGTCGCTCTTGGCCAGATACGCGTCCGCGCCGTCGCCCAGCGCGCCCTCCTGCATCAGCGGCACGTAACCCGAGTAGACGACGACCGCCGCGCCCGGCACCGCGGCCCGGATCTGGCGCAGCAGGGAGTCGTCGCCCGGGAGGCCCATCGTGTCCAGCAGCACGACGTCCGGGCGGGCGGCGGGCAGGGCGGCGAGGGCCGCGTCGGGGGTGTGGGCCTCGCCGACATGCTCGATGTCCGGGTGCTCGGCGAGCCAGAACGCGACCAGGCGCGTGAAGGCCTCCGAGTCATCGCAGTGGAAGACGCGGATCCCCATCCGTCAGATCATTTTAGGGCGTGCGCCGCGTCGTCGCGGCCGACGCGCACCAGGACCTCGCGCGCCAGTTGCAGGTAGTCCTCGCCGAGGTCGGGGCGGTAATCGAGGATCGAGAGCGCCTTCTCGGCGGATTCTGCATAGGCGATGGAAGAGCGGATCACCGTGTCGAACACCTTGTCCCCGAAGTGCTCCTTCAACTGGGCAAACGCATCGCGCGAGTGAACCGTGCGCATATCGGCGATGTTCATCACCACGCCGAGCCACTCCAGGTCCGCGTTGTAGTACTCGCGGGCCTGCTCGATCACCTCGAGCGCGCCCTGCACGCCCTGCAGCGCGAAGTACTGGGCCTCGGAGGAGATCAGCGCCCAGTCGGCCGCGACGAGCCCGTTGATGGTGAGCAGGCCGAGCGCCGGCGGGCAGTCGATCAGGATCACGTCGTGCGACTTGCGCGCATCCTTCAGGGACTTGCGCAGGATCAGCTCGCGGCCCATCTTGCCCGACAGCGAGCGCTCGACCTCGGCGAGGATCGGCGTCGCGGGCACGATGCCGTCGTGCGTGGCCGCCTTCGCCTTCGCCTCGCCGGCGAGCACGTCGGCGATCGTCGGCGACGCGTCCGGCGCGACGTCGAAGTAGTCGGAGAGGTTGCCCTGCGGGTCGAGGTCGACCGCGAGCACGTCCAGGCCGGCGCGCCGGAGCACGTCGGCCAGCGTGCGGACGGTCGTGGTCTTGCCCGTGCCGCCCTTCAGCGACAGGACCGCGATCGTGTCGGCCATGACGGCCGCCACGATAGCGGCGCCCGTTTATTCGGCCAGCGCCGCGGGGGCGGACGCGGCCGGCTGCGCGACCGTGTCCAGGAAGTACAGCGCGTGGCGCCCGATGACCAGCTCGTCGCCGTCGGTCAGCGGGCTCCACTCCACCCGGCGGCCGTTGACCTGGATGCCGTTCAAGGAGCGGTCGTCGAGCACCCGCACGCCGGTCTCCTCGGCGGCCACCAGCGCGTGCCGGCGCGACACGGTGGCGTCGTCGAAGCGGACGTCGGCGGCGAGCGAGCGGCCGATCCGCGTCCACTCGCGCGAGAGGGGGATGACGACGCGCCGCCCATCCTGCTCGAACGCGAGGTAGCGGCCGGCCGACGGCACGGAGGCGCGGGCCTCGGCCAGCCAGGCGGGCGGCTCGCGGCGTACGGTGTCGCCGCCGAGCGTGATGGCGTCCGGTGAGACTCCGGGAAGCGTCCCGGTGCTCTGGACGTCGAATTGTGGGTCCGTCAAGACAGCAGCCTTTCTGGGTGCGCAGCCCTCTCCGGGGCGAAGGATAGGGCCCCGAAGATGGGTGCGAAACCCCATCTGGGTCAGCGCTTGCACATTGCAGGGTTGCACGTCGGGGCCCCGAAACGCGGTCCCATGCCCTCCGCGCTGCTCACCTCCTCGCCGCTGACGCGGGCCCGGCCGTGGCGGTCGTTCGCCGCCCGGCGGCCGCGGGAGGTCTCGCTCGTCCGGGCGAGCCTGCGGGCGCTGGCCGCCGGCCGGCTGGGCTGCGCGAGCTGCCGGCGGACGCCGCTGATCGGGGAGACCGTCCTGGTCGACGGGGAGCGGGTCCTGTGCGCGCTGTGCCGGCCGCTCGGCGGGACGGGCGAGGAGGCCGTGGTGCACTCGCCCGAGAGCGGGCACACCGTGCGGCGCCGCTGACCCGCCGCCGCCTATCATCCCCGTCCACGCGATGGACCCCGTCAGCGCCAGCATCGTCATCGACCGCCCGCGCGAGGAGGTCTTCGACTACCTGGCGGACATCGCCAACCACGCCGAGTTCACCGATCACTGGATGACCGAGTGGCGGCTCACCCGGATCGACTCCTACGGCCGCGGCGCGGGCGCGCGCTTCAAGGCGGCCCGCAAGGGCGAGCGCTACGCCTACGGCGACATGACCTTCATCGAGGTCGACCCGCCGTACCGGATCGTGGCCGCCGGCCGGGGCGGGAAGTTCAACCGCAACAAGACGTGGACGACCTGGACGCTCGAGCCGTCCGGGCAGGCCACCCGGGTCGAGGTGACCACGGAGACCGAGCCCGCGCTGCCGACCGACCGGATCATGGAAGCCGTGATGCTCAAGCGCGGCTGGACCAAGGGCCGGCTGCGCAAGGCGCTGTCGCGGCTGCAATCGATCCTCGAGGAGGACCTCGACCGGGGCGAGCGGGTCACGGTCGGCGGCCTGTAACCTGCCAGCCGTGCTGCGTCGCTCCCTGATCGCCATGGTGGCCGCCGCGGGCCTGCTCGCCGCGGGCTGCGGCGACAAGATCTCCAACGTCACCCAGGGCGAGGACGAGGGCACGTTCGTCGACGTCGGGCCGCTGGCCTACCAGGTCCAGATCTCGCGCTACCTGAACCCGTACGACACCGAGGACAAGGCGTTCCTGTCCGGCCTGCCCGCCGGCACGCAGGCCGACCAGGCCGGCCAGGTGTGGTTCGGCGTGTTCGTGCGGATCAAGAACTACTCCGACCAGACGCAGGTGCCGGCTCCGGCCTCCGGCTACACGATCACCGACACCGAGAACGACACGTTCCGGCCCGTCCAGCTCAACCGGCGCCTGAACTGGTACGCCTACACGCCGTCGAAGATCCTGCCCGCGGCCTGGCTTCCCAGCCCGCAGACGACGGCGGGGATCAACCCGATCAACGGCGAGCTGCTCGTCTTCCGCCTCCCGCTGTCGACCACCCAGAACCGCCCGCTGGACCTGCACATCAACCAGGGCGGCAACTCCGCCACGGTCACGCTCGACCTCTAGCGCCGCCTAGAGTGCGGCCTCGAGGACGGTGCGGGCGGCCGGTGCGGCGCTGGCGCCGCCGGCGCCCTGGCCGACCAGCATCACGCACACCGCCACGCGCGGGTGCTTGAGCGGCGCGAACGCGGTGAACCAGGCGTCGGTGTCCGACGTGTCATCCGGCTGCGTCGTGGGCTGCGGGACGACGCCGTTGGCGTCCGGCGTCGGCACCGACTGGACCGTCGTGCGCAGCTCGGCCGTGCCCGTCTTGCCCGCCACCTTGACGCCGGGGACGGCCGCGGCGGCGCCGGTCCCGCCGACCACGACGGCGCGCATGAAGCTCGCGATCGTGTGGGCGATCGACCGGCTCGTGGCGCGCACGGCCGTCGTGTCTCCGCCCTTGAGCAGCGTCGGGCGGTGGCGGACGCCGTGCTCGCCGATCGCCGCGGCGATCAGCGCCATCTGCAGCGGCGTGGCCAGCACCTTGCCCTGGCCGATGGCGGACGACCCGACGGCGAGGTCGTCGCCGATCGCGGACGCCTGGGGGATCGTCGAGCGGGCCGCGCCGAGCAGCCGCGGATCCTCGTTGAAGCCGAACCGCTCGGCGGCGGCGACGAGCCGGCGGGCGCCGAGCTCGGCCCCCAGCGGCGCGAACACCGAGTTGCACGAGTTGGCGAACGCGGTCTCCAGCGAGCCGCCGCAGGACTCGCCGTTGGCGTTCTGCAGCTCGACGCCGCTCAGGGTCGCGTAGGTCTGGTACGGGAAGACCTGGGTCTTCTTGGCCACATGGGCGCCCAGCACGCCGGCGAGCGTGACGATCTTGAAGGTGGAGCCGGGCGGCTGCGGCGCGGAGTAGGCGATGCCGGCCAGCGCCAGCACCTCGCCGGTGCGCGGGCGCACGACCGCGATCCCGCCGTAGCGGCCGGCCAGCGCCTCGACCGCCGCGGTCTGGACGTCCGGGTCGATGCTCGTGCGCACGTTGTGGCCGCGGACCGGGGCGCGGTGGGCGACGACGCGGCGGCCGGCGTAGAGCGTGCCGCCGGGGGTGCCGGCCAGGCGGGCGTCGAACTCGCGCTCCAGGCCGGTCAGGCCGACCGACGCGTTGCGCGGGACGCCGCGCGCGGCCAGCGCCTGCGCGCGCGCCACGGGCGCCGGGCCGATCGTCCCCGCCACCGTGGCGGCCAGCGGCCCGAGGCTGGACGTCCGGCCCGGGCCCTTGGCGATCGCGCTGCCGTCGCGCGCGAGGATCGTCGCCCGCGGCGGCATCGCCGTGGTGCGGTGCAGCGTCTCCCCGGGGCGCAGGCCGGGGAAGACCAGCGCGGGGCTCCAGGCGACGCCGTCGCCGCCGGCCGTGCGGTCGCCGGCGGGCAGGACCACCTCGCCGTGCAGCGTGCCGAAGATCCGCGTCCGGAAGGTGACCTCGACGCGGGCGGCATGGCCGTCCTCGCGCACCCGGCCGGTCCGGACGCCCTCGAGCGTCAGGGTGTCTGCGGCCTTCGCGTACGCCTGCTCGAAGCTCGCGCGCGAGGTGCTCGCGCGGGCGTCGTCGGACAGCAGCGCGTACATCCCGCCGTAGTCCTCGTGCGCCCACGCCTGGGCGTAGGCGGCGCCCATCCGGCGCTCTGAGGGCACGTGCAGCGCGCCGGCCACCACGCCCGCGAGCAGCGACGCGGCGGCCACGCCGACGATCACGCCGAAGCGTCGCGGGTTGGCGATGCGGCGGCGGCGATGCGGCGAGGGGCGGGCGGTCATTCGGGGGCCACTGGAAATGCTACGGGCCTGCTGCGCGGAGGCGCCCGGCCGGGGCGGCCGCCGCGCGGCGGCGGGTACGCTCGCTTCCCCCGTGACCGGCATCGACTGGCTGATCGTCTGCATCGTGCTCCTGCTGGCGCTGTTCGGCTGGGCGCAGGGGTTCGTGGCGGGCGCGCTCGCCCTGGCCGGCTTCGCGGTGGGGGCATGGCTCGGGACGCGGATCGGCCCGCTCGTGCTGCACGACGGGCGCAACTCGCCCTGGGCGCCGGCGTTCGGGCTGATCGGCGCGCTGGTGGCCGGGGCGGTGTTCGCGCTGGGCTTCGAGGGACTCGGCGCCCGGCTGCGCTCGCGCCTGCACAACCCGGCGGTGACCGCTGTGGACGGGCTGCTGGGCGCCGTGCTGACCGGCTGCGTGGGGCTGGGGATGGCCTGGGTGCTGGGGGCGCTGGCGCTGGCCAACGGCGGCGACGCGCGCCGCGAGGTCCAGCAGTCGCACATCCTGCAGCGGTTGAACGACGCCCTCCCGCCATCCAGCGGGCTGATCTCCGCGCTCGGCCGGCTCGACCCGTTCCCGCGCATCGACGGGCCGGAGGCGCGCGTGCCGGCGCCCACGGCGTCGATCGCCCGGGCGGCTGAGGTGCGCGCGGCGCGGGCGAGCGTGGTCAAGGTGATCGGCAGCGCCTGCGGGCTGGGGATCGAGGGCTCCGGCTGGGTGGCCGGTCAGGACACGGTGGTGACCAACGCCCACGTGGTGGCCGGCGAGCGCGACACCCGCGTGCTGGTGCGCGGCCACGGCCCGGGCGTGCGGGCGCAGGCGCTGGTGTTCGACCCGCACAACGACATCGCGGTGCTGCGCGTGCCCGGGCTGGGGGCGCCGGCGCTGCCGATGGCCTCCGACCCGCAGGCCGGCCTCTCGGCGGCGATCCTCGGCTTCCCGGAGAACGGGCCCTACGACGTGCGCGCGGGGCGGCTTGGGCAGACCCGCGAGGTGATCACCCAGGACGCCTACGGGCGCGGGCCGGTGCGGCGCTCGATCGCCTCGCTGCGCGGCGCCGTGCGCTCCGGCAACTCCGGCGGCCCGATGGTCGACCGCGGCGGCGCGGTGGTGGCCACGGTCTTCGCGGCGACCACGAGCGGCCCGCGCGGCGGCTTCGGCGTCCCGAACGCCGTGGTGCGGGGCGAATTGCGGCGCGCGCGCACCTCCAACGGGGTGTCCACCGGCGACTGCGCCGGTTAGCGCCGAACTTATCGCTACCCTCGCCACCCCCATGGGCAAGACGCTCGTCATCGCCGAGAAGCCCTCCGTGGGCCGCGACCTCACGCGCGCCCTCCCGAGCGCGTTCGCCAAGCACGAGGGCTACCTGGAGTCCGACTCGCACGTCGTGACGTGGGCGGTCGGGCACCTCGTCCAGCTCGCCGAGCCCGACGAGTACGACGCCAAGTACAAGAAGTGGCGGATGGCCGACCTGCCGATCGTGCCCGACCGCTTCAGGCTGGTCGTGCGCGACGAGCGCTCGCGCAAGCAGATGTCGGTGATCACGCGGCTGCTCAAGCGCGACGACGTCGACGAGGTGATCAACGCCTGCGACGCCGGGCGCGAGGGCGAGCTGATCTTCGCGTGGACTTTCGAGAAGGCGGGGGCGAAGAAGCCCGTGCGGCGCCTATGGCTGTCATCGATGACCGCGAAGGCGATCAAGGACGCATTCGGGCACCTGCGGCCCGGCGCGGAGATGGACCGGCTCGAGCAGGCCGCGCGTTCGCGCTCGGAGGCCGACTGGATCGTCGGCATGAACGCCACGCGCGCGGCGACCATCCGGCTGCGCTCTTCCTTCGACGGCGCGGTGTCGCTGGGCCGCGTGCAGACGCCGACGCTGGCCATCGTGGCCCGGCGCGAGGAGGAGATCCGGGCGTTCAAGCCGGAGCCCTACTGGCTGGTCGACGCGGTGTTCGAGCCGGAGGCCGGCGAGCCCGGGCGCCGCTACTCCGGCCGCTACCACGCCGGCTCCCGGCCGCGCCTGCCGTCGGCCGCGGAGGCCGCGGCGGTGGTCGAGGCCGTCCGCGGGCAGCGCGGGTCGATCGCCAAGCTCGAGAAGACGACGCGCAAGGAGCGCGCGCCGCTGCTGTACGACCTGACGTCGCTGCAGCGGGACGCGAACACGCGCTTCGGCTTCTCCGCCCGGCGCACGCTGGCCGCGGCGCAGCGGCTCTACGAGGAGCACAAGGCGCTGACCTACCCGCGCACCAGCTCGCGCTTCCTGCCGTCGGACATGGTCGGCGAGATCAAGCCGACGGCCCGGGGCGTCGGCACGCGGCGGGAGTACGCGAAGGCGGCGGCCTACGTCACCGGGCTGGACGTGCTGCCGCTGGGCCGGGTGATCAACGACGCCAAGGTCACCGACCACCACGCGATCATCCCGACGAACGCCGACCACCGGACGGACAAGTTCTCCGACGACGACCGGCGCGTCTACGACCTCGTCGTCCGGCGCTTCCTGGCCGCCTTCCACCCGGACGCGGTGTTCGAGAACACGCGGCTGGAGACGCTCGTGGCCGAGCACGTCTTCCGCACCACCGGCCGTGTGCTCGTCGAGGCGGGGTGGCGCGGCGTCTACGGCGAGGAGTCGTTCGAGTCCGACCGCGCGTCCGACGACGACGACGCGGTCTCGCAGGCGCTGCCCAAGCTCGCGCAGGGCGAGGACGTGTCCACGGTCGACGTCGAGTCGCTGGAGAAGGTGACCAAGCCGCCGCGCCGCTACTCGGACGCCTCGCTGCTGGCCGCGATGGAGACCGCCGGCAAGCTGGTGGACGACGACGAGCTGCGCGAGGCGATGAAGGACTCGGGGATCGGCACGCCGGCCACCCGGGCGGCGATCATCGAGCGGCTGATCGACGTCGGCTACATCGAGCGCGACGGGCGCTCGCTGGTCTGCACCGAGAAGGGGCTGAGCGTCATCCGCCTGCTGGGCGAGCACGCGCTGACCTCGCCGTCGCTCACCGGCGACTGGGAGCACCGGCTGGCCGGCATCGAGGAGGGCTCCGAGCAGCGCTCGCGCTTCATGCACGACATCGCGCTGTTCGCGGGGGAAACCGTGGCGGAGCTCGACGCCAAGCTCAAGGAGGTGCGCATCCCGCGTGCCAACCTCGGGCCGTGCCCGGTGTGCGGGCACGACATCGTGGAGAACCGCAAGGGCTTCTCCTGCTGGACGCGCGAGGATCCGGGCTGCGGCTTCGTGATCTGGAAGTCCAAGGCGGGCAAGACGCTGCCGCCGGCGGTCGCCCGCGAGCTGATCGCGCGCGGCCGCACCGAGAAGCCGGTCACCGGCTTCAAGGGCCGCTCCGGCCGGTCGTTCCGGGCCAAGCTCGCGCTGATGCAGACCGAGGACGGCAAGTGGCGCGTCGAGTTCGACGAGCCATGGGCGCGCGAGGGCGCCAAGCCGCCGGACGAGCCGGCGCCCGCGGCGGCCGCCGCGGGTTCGGACACGGCCGCGGCCGCTTAGCGCAGAGTCAGGCGGACGGCTCGCCGGCGGCGGGCCGCGTGGCGCGGCCCTCGTCGCGGCCGGGCGGCAGCTCCGGGCGAGCGCTCGGCGGGTGCGCGATCGCCTGCCAGAGCGCGGCGATGCCCTGCACCATCGCGACGATCACCTCGGCGAACGGCGACGCCGCGTCGGGCTCGTGCGGCTCCTCGAGCAGGGTCTCGACCTCGGGCGGCAGCCCGGCGCCTTCCCCGTGGGTCCAGCTCACGTAGAGCTCGTGGCTCCCGACGGCCCCGGCGACGTCGGCAGCGAGCGCCACGTCGGCATCGGTG
>JAICUS010000871.1 GCA_025935735.1 Solirubrobacteraceae bacterium
GCGCGCAGATGGGCGTCGTCCCCGGGCGCGCGGGCGAGGAGCCGGACGTCGGCGGCGAACGACTGCGCCGCGGCGAGGTAGACGGCGTCGGCCGCCGAGACCTGCAGCGTGGCCAGCACGCGCGGTTGGCGGGCGTCGTCGGTCGACGGCAGTGCCCGGGCGGCGAGGACGGCGACGTTCTGGAGCGCGAGGCGCGTGACGCCCGGCGCGCGGTCGCGCCGCTCGGTGGTCACGAGGACGTCGACCCGGGAGCCGGCGAGGACCGCCTGCGCCGAGCCGGTGGCCACGACGTCGACCGCGCGCCTGCCGTGGCGCAGCGCGGCGGTCGGCGAGGCCGCGCGGCGGACGAGCACCGTCGCCGTCACCGGGCCGCCCGACGGGACCGGCACGGCGAGCCGCTGCCCGGTCAGCGCGGCCGCGAACGCCGTGCCGCCGGGCGGCGCGTAGCGCGCGGGCATGTGCCGGTCGGCGAGGTCGGAGAGCGTGAGGACGTGGCCCGCCGGCAGATCGCGCCGGGCGACGACGACGTCGGTGAGCGGACCCAGCTGCGCCCGGATGGCCGCCTCGCGGTGGCTGACGTTCGTCGCCGCGAGCGCGCCGAGCACGAGCGCCAGGCCGAGCAGCAGCGACGCGCGGCGGCGCCGGGTCACGCCACGATCTCGGGCGGGGCGACCGCACGGCGCCGGGACAGGACGGCCGGAGCGGCGGCGGGCAGCTCGAGCACGAGCCGCGCGCCGGCGGACGCGGGCGCCGCCGTCAACCGCCCGCCGTGGTCGGCGGCCACCGCGGCGGCGATCGCCAGGCCATGCCCGCGGCGGGCGCGCCGGTGGCGGGCGGACGCGACGAGGACGGAGATGGGCGCGGGCAGCCCCGGGCCCGCGTCTGCGACCTCGAGCCGCACCGCGTCGCGCGCGGCGTACACGCGGACCCGCACGACGCCGCCGCCGTGCTCGGCCGCGTTGGCCACGAGGTTGGCGCAGGCCTGGGCGATCCTCACCGGATCGGCGTAGACGGCGGTCGCCGGCGTGGCCGCCGGCGGTTGGGCGCGGAGCCGGCGGACGGGCGCGGTGGTGACGGCCGGGACGACCTGCCGGGCGGCCTGCCGGGGGCGGCCGGCGCGCGGGCCGGGCAGGTGCAGGAGCGCGCCCGGCGGCGCTTCCGTGACGACCTCGAGCCGGAGCTCTGCTGTGTGGGCGCGGGCCAGGGCCTGCCAGGCCGGCGCGTGGGCGGCGATGAGCGCGCGGAGGTCGACGAGCTCGCGGCGTGCGGGCACGCGGGTGCCGGAGGGCGCGGCCGCGAGGTCATCGAGGGCGCGGGCGGCGCGGCGGAGCTCGAGGTCGATCGCGGCGACGCGGGCCGGCTCGCCGGCCAGGGTGTCGAGGCCCAGCCGGGCGGCGCAGAGCGGGCCGCGCAGCTCGTGCGAGGCGCGCGCGACGAGCACCAGGCGCCGCCGGACGCGCACGTGGAGCGCGCACAGCAGCAGCATCGCCGCCCAGCCCGTGAAGCCGGCGATCAGCACGCCGCCTCCGGGGGCGGCCCATCTATCAGCCGGTAGCCGATCCCCCACACGTTGACCACGAAGCGGTCGCCGGAGCGGCTGAGCTTCTGGCGCAGGCGGCAGGCGTGCGAATCCAGCGTGCGGGTCGTCCCGAGCGACCTGAAGCCC
>JAICUS010000062.1 GCA_025935735.1 Solirubrobacteraceae bacterium
CGACAGCTCGAGCGCGGCGGCCAGCGCCTCGCGGACGATCTCGGCCGGGTCGTCGGTGGCGGCCAGGCGCGCCGCGGTGCGGGCCAGGCGCTGGGCGGGCGAGGCGTGGCCGAGCACGCCGACCTCCTCCAGCCGGGCGGACAGCGCCGCGGCCGTGCGCTCGAGCTCGGCCAGCGTGGCCGCGTCGAGCGGGACGAGGGTCTCGGCGACCAGCACGCCGGCCGCGCCGTGCGGCAGGCAGGCCCGGGCGTGCGCACCGGGCACGGAAGCGTCGTCCACGACCACGGTCTCGCCGCCGGCGAAGGCCTGTCCGACGTCGCCGCCGCTGGCCGGCACGCCGTCGCGCACCTGCCAGTAGCCGCGCGCGGCCTGGCAGCGCAGCGCGCCGCCCTGGTCGAGGTAGACCGCCGGCAGCAGCCCGCGGCGGGCGAGATGGTCGGCCGCAGCCTCGCAGGCGGCGCGGGCGTCGCCGGCTCGGGAGAGCCCTCGCTCGAGCCGCTCGGCGGCGACCGGGGACGCGTCGGAGGGGGCGGCGGGAGCCGTCGGCACGACCGCGGGGGCCGGGCCGGGGGTCGAAGCGACGAAGCCGGGGGCGATGTCCTGCGGCCACGGCGCGGACGGGCGGCCGAACAGCCAGCCCTGGCCGTACTCGATCTCGATGTCGCGCAGGACCTCGAGCTCCTCGACGCGCTCGACGCCCTCGGCCACCACGCGGGCGCCCACCTCGCGGGCGAACGCCGCGGTGGCGCGCAGGACGGCCTCGCGGCTCGCGTCGCCGTCCACGCCGGCGACCAGGCCGCGGGCCAGCTTGAGGAAGTCCGGCCGGATGTCGGCCACGTACTCCAAGGAGGTGAAGCCCGCGCCGGCGTCGTCGACGGCCACGAGCGCGCCGCGGGCGATCCACGGGCGCAGCCGCTCGCGCAGCAGCGCGTGGTTGAGCACGGCGTCCTGCTCGGTCAGCTCGATCACCAGCCGCTCGGGCAACCGGCCGGCCACCTCGAGCAGCCCGGGGTGGGCCAGCGCCTCGGGGGAGAGGTTGACCCACAGCATCCGGCCCTCGGGCGGCACGCCGGCGCCGGCGATGGCCGACCAGCAGGCGACCTCGAGGTCGTCGCGCAGTCCGCTGCGGGCGGCGGCGGCGAGGATGACGTCCGGCGGCAGCGCGATCAGGCCCGGCGGCGTGGGGAAGCGCGCGAGGCCCTCGTAGCCGATCGTGCTCAGGTCCGCCAGGCGGACGATCGGCTGGAAGACGGCCCGGATCGCGCCAGGGGCCAGCAGGGCGCGGAAGTCGGCGGCACGATCCATGTCCCCTGGTTGGATCGGCCGTTGTCGCCGTGGCTTGAGCGTCAGCTTTCCGGACCGACCGAACGCTGACTGGCCGCCACACGAAGCTCCTGCGCCGCCGCCTCGTCCGGCCGGACCACCTCGGCCATGATCGCGTCGATGTCCGCGCGCTCGAGCACCTCCTGGCGCAGCAGCGCGGCGGCCAGCGCCTCGAGCTGCGCCCGGTGCTCGGTGAGCAGCCGGACCGCCCGGCGCATCGCCTCGTCGGCCAGGTGCTGCTGCTCGGCGTCGCGCAGCTCGCGCGTGCGGTCGGACACCGCGCCGCCCTCGGCCGCGAGCTGCAGCGCGCTCACCGAGGTGCCCATCGCCCACTCGTGGATCATCGCCCGGCTGATCGACGCGACCCGCATGAGGTCGTTCGACGCGCCGGTGGTGATGCTGCCGAAGACCAGCTGCTCGGCCGCCCGGCCGCCGAGCAGGCAGACCATCTCGTCCATCAGCTCCGCCCGCGTCTGCAGGTTGCGGTCCTCGTCGGGCAGGTGCAGCGTGTAACCGAGCGCGGCGCCGCGCGGGACGATCGAGATCCGGTGGGTCTTGACCACCGGCAGCAGCTCGGCGCACAGGGCATGGCCCGACTCGTGGTAGGCGATCACCCGGCGCTCGCGCTCGGTCAGCGCACGGCGCGACTGCATGCCGGCGATCGAGCGCTCCAGCGCGGAGTCGAAGTCGCGCTGCGTGAGCACCGCGCGGCGCCCGCGGGCGGCCGCGATCGCCGCCTCGTTGGCGATGTTCGCCAGCTCGGCGCCGGTCAGGCCGGCGGTCTGGCGGGCGAGCAGCGGCAGGTCGACGTCGTCGCCCATCGGCTTGTTGTGCGTGTGGACCTTGAGGATCGCCTCGCGGCCGGAGACGTCGGGCGGGGAGACGAAGATCTGGCGGTCGAACCGGCCGGGGCGCAGCAGCGCCGGGTCGAGCTTCTCCAGCAGGTTCGAGGCGGCGATCACCACGAGGTCGCCGGTCGAGCCGAAGCCGTCCATCTCCACCAGCAGCTGGTTGAGCGTCTGCTCGCGCTCGGAGTTGTTGTCGGAGCCGCGGCGCGCGCCGACGGCGTCGATCTCGTCGATGAACACGATCGCCGGGCGGTGCTCGCGCGCCTCGTTGAACAGCCGCCGGATGCGGGCGGCGCCCAGGCCGGCGAACATCTCCACGAAAGAGGCGGCCGACTGCGAGAAGAACTGCGCGCCGGCCTCCTTGGCCACGGCCTTGGCCAGCAGCGTCTTGCCCGTGCCGGGCGGGCCGTGCAGCAGGATGCCCTTCGGGACCTTCGCGCCGAGGCCGGCGAAGCGCTTGGGGTCGCGCAGGAAGTCGACCACCTCCTGCAGCTCGGCCTTGGCCTCGTCGACGCCCGCGACCTCGTCCCAGCCGATCGCCGAGGCGGAGTCGGGCTTGATCTCCTGCGGCTTGGTCTTGGGCATGAGCCTCAGCGTCTTCCAGAGGAAGTAGACGATGAGGACCATGAAGAAGGTCGGCCCCCACAACTGGATGTTGTTGGCGATGTGGTCCCAGACGCTCATTCGGCGCCCAGTATCGCGGCGTCAGCCTGGGGTGGGAACCCCATCTTCGACCCGCAGGATCTCCGCGAGCGCGGCGCGGCCGACCTCGAGCTGGCGCTCGTCGGGCTCGCGCGTGCCGACCAGGCGCTGGATCTCGTAGCCCGGGCGCTTGAGCGCGCGCGCGGCGGGCGAGCCGGCGTGGCGCTCGCTCCAGGCGAAGACCTCGAGCGCCACCGCGGCCGAGGCGAGCGAGACGGCGCCGGCGGCCAGCGCGTTCGGGCGCTCGAGCACGCGCTGGATGAGCAGCGCCCCGGCCACGTTGGCGGCGAGCATCGGCGCCACCAGGTGCGAGCCGCAGCGCTCGTGCTCCTTGGCCGCGTCCGCCGCGTCCTCGTCGCCGGCCTCGTAGGCGGCGATCGCCTTGTGCTCGACCCCGTGGTAGGCGGCGAGATCGCCGTCGCGCAGCGCGAACAGCGCCGGCGCGAGCGAGACGGCGGCGGCGCCGACCTCTCCCGCCGCGCTCGAGCGGCCGCCCTTCATCGCCTTCGCCACGAGCGTCGCCGCGGCCGCCACCCCGAGCACGGAGGGCGACTCGAAGGCCAGCCGCGAGTCCGGCAGCCGGCGGCGGACCAGCGGGATCACCGCGAAGCCCTCGGCCAGGCGGGCGAGGCCGCCGACCACCGGCACACCGTCCAGCGCCCGCACGCGGGGTTTCGGACCGGAGCCGACCTTGATGGCGCCGTCGGCGGCGCGCACGGCGGCCGCCCAGTGCGTCGGCCCGTGGACGAGCAGGCCGTTGCGGAGCGCCATCCCGCCGAGGCGCAGCTTGTCCTTCGGTACCGGCATCAGGTGAACAGCCTTTCCGGGAGGTCGTGGAAGAAGGCCGCGGCGAAGCCGAGGTCGCGCACGTCGATGCGCTCGTCGGCGGCGTGCATGAGCGGCCAGGTGTCGTACAGGGTCTGGTGGCGCTGGGGGAAGAAGCCGTAGGCCACGCAGTCCGGGAACGCGGCACGGAACCAGCGGCTGTCGGTGAACGCCGGCAGGACGACGGGGATCGTCTCGGCGCCCGCGTCGTGCTCGGCCAGCCAGCCCGCGATCGCGGCGTGCAGCGGCGACTCCACCGGCGAGCGGTTGCCCACGATCGCCTCCGTGAAGTCCACGCTGAGGCCGTCGCCGCCCTCGAGCACTTCCATGATGCGCTTGAGCGCGACGTCCTCGCCCATCCCGGGCGGCACGCGGCAGTCGACCCGCAGCTCGGCGCGCGCGGGGATCACGTTGATCTTCTCGCCGGCCGAGACGATCGTGGGCGCGAACGTCACGCGCAGCGCGGCGTCGACCAGCGGCGCCAGCCGCGGCTCGATCTCCTCCACCCGCCGCACCGCGGCCTCCGGATCGTCCGGGTCGCCGCCCAGGCCCTCGATCAGCGCGCGGCTGGCCTCCACCAGGTCGAACCCGGGGCGGCGCTCGCCCAGCGCGACGATCGCCGGCGCGAGCTTGAGCAGCGCGTTCTCGGCCAGGCCGGGCACCGAGGCGTGCGCGGCGGTGCCGGAGGCGCGCAGCTTGAAGCGGAACGTGCCCTTCTCGGCCACGCAGACGCCGTAGAGCCGCCGGTCGCCGAACGGCATCACCGCGCCCGCGCCCTCGTTGAGCAGGTAGTCGACCCGGCTGCGGTCCGGGTGCTCCTCGGTGATCCACTTGGCGCCCAGCGTGCCGCCGGTCTCCTCGTCGACGACGCTGATGAGCTTGACGGTGCCGGGCAGCCGCGTACCGGCGCGGGCGAGCCGGGCCAGGGCGACTGCCTCCGCCGCCGTCTGGTCCTTCATGTCCACCGCCCCGCGGCCGTACAGCAGCCCGTCGCGCAGCTCGGCGCCCCACGGATCGGCGCTCCAGTCCTCGGCGTCGGCCAGCACGGTGTCCACATGGCTCAGATAGCCCAGGGCCGGCGAATCCTCGCCCCCCGGCAATGTGGCGATGAGATTCGGGCGCTCGGGCTCGGCGCCCAGCAGCTCGCACTCCAGGCCCGCGTCCTCCAGGTAGCCGGCCAGCCACTCCTGGCACTCCCGCTCGTCGCCCGGCGGGTTGACCGTGCGGAAGCGGATGAGCTTCGCGAGGACCTCGGCCGTCTCGTCCTGCAGCTCGTCGGCGAGTGACATGCCTAAGACTGTACGTATGGGACGCCTGTTCGACGTGCCCGACGAGCCGACCGCGGCACCCGCCGAGGTCGGCGAGGACGCGCCGCTGGCCGCCCGCATGCGGCCGCGGACGCTGGAGGAGTTCGTCGGCCAGGGCCACCTGCTCGGCCCGGCGTCGGCGCTGCGGACCGCGATCCAGTCCGGCGAGCCGCACTCGATGATCCTCTACGGCCCGCCGGGGACGGGGAAGACGACGCTCGCCCGGATGCTGGCCGAGTACGCCGACGCGGCGTTCGAGGAGCTCTCGGCCGTGGAGGCGGGCCGCGCGGAGGTCCGCGAGGTCATCGCCCGCGCGCGGGAGCGCCGGCGCTCCGGCCGCGCCACGATCTTCTTCCTGGACGAGATCCACCGCTTCAACAAGGCCCAGCAGGACGCGCTGCTGCCCGCGGTCGAGGAGGGGCTCGTCGTGCTCGTGGGGGCGACGACGGAGAACCCGTACTTCGAGGTCAACTCGGCGCTGCTCTCGCGCGCGCAGATCTACGAGCTGCAGGCGCTCGACGCCGCCGACGTCGCCGGGCTCGTGCGGCGGGCGCTCAAGCTGCTGGGCGCGACCGTGTCCGACGAGGTGGTCGAGTTCCTGGCCACGCGGTCGGGTGGCGACGCGCGGGCGGCGCTGAACGCGCTCGAGCTGGCGCTGGACACGGCCGAGCGCACCGGGCAGCCGGTGACGCTGGCCGACGCCGAGGACGCCATGCAGCGCAAGGCCCTGCGCTACGACAAGGCGGGCGACCAGCACTACGACTACATCTCGGCCTGGATCAAGTCCACGCGCGGGTCGGATCCGGACGCCTCGCTGTACTACCTGGCGGCGATGATCGAGGGCGGCGAGGACCCGCGCTTCATCGTCCGGCGGATGGTCGTACTGGCCTCGGAGGACGTAGGCAACGCCGACCCGCAGGCGCTGCAGGTCGCGGTGGCGGCGGCCAATGCCGTCGAGCACGTCGGCATGCCGGAGTGCACCTACGCGCTCGCCCAGGCGGCGATCTACCTGTCGCTGGCGCCGAAGTCCAACGCCACGGGCCGCTCGCTCGGCGCCGCCCGGACGCACATCCGCGAGCACGGAGCCGAGCTCCCGCCGGCCGCCCTGCGCTCCGCCGCCTACCCGGGCGCGCGCTCGCTGGGCCGCGGCCGCGGCTACGACTACCCCCACGACCACCCGGGCCACGTCAACGACCAGGAGCACCTGCCGCCCGCGGTCGCCGACGAGCGCTTCTACGACCCGGGCGACGGCGAGCCGGCCCTCCGGGAGCGGCTGGCCGAGATCCGGCGGGCCCGCGGGCGTGACGCCTGACCGCGGCGAGCCGGCGCGGCCCGAGCCGGGCGGCGAAGCCACCCCCTGGGCGGACGCGGAGCCGGCGCGGGGCGGCGAAGCCGCGGCGGCGGCGGGCGTGGAGCGGGCGCGGGGCGCCCCGGGCGACGAAGCGGCGCCCTCGGGCGGCGCCGCACTGGCCGAGGCGGTCGAGGCCGCGCGGGCGGCGCAGCCGCTGTGGTCGCTCGTCCCGGCGGCGGCGCGGGCGCGGTACGTGCGGCGGGCCGCGGTGGCGATGCTCGACGAGCTCGACCCGCTCGCGTCGCGCCTGGCCGAGGCGACGGGCTGGCCGCGGGCGCAGCTCGTGCTCTCGGAGCTGCTGCCGGCCGTGCGCGGGCTGCGGGCGCTGGCCGATGACGGGCCGGGCGCGCTGGCCGAGCAGCGGCTCTCGCCCCGCATGAGGGCGCTGGCCGGGCGCAGCGTCCGGCTCGTGCACGCGCCGGCGGGGGTGGTCGGGCTGCGCGGGCAGTCGGGGTCGCCGTGGGCCGAGCCCGTGCTGGAGGCCGCCGCGGCGCTGCTCGCCGGCAACGCAGTCCTGCTGGCCGGCGCCGCGCCGCCCGCCGCCCAGCGGCTGCGGGCGATCTTCGGGCGCGCCGGCCTGCCCGGCGAGCTGCTCGCCCCCGTCGCCCCGGACGGCCTGGAAGCGGTCTGCGACCGGGTGTGCGAGCTGCCGCGGGCCACCCGGCGCGGCCTGGTGCTCGTCCTGCCCGGCGCGCCGCGCCGGCGCGTGGTGGAGGCGGCGCTGTGGGCCGCGTTCTCCCGCCACTCCGCCGCGGCCGGCCGGCTCGTGGTCACCGGCGGCGCGGCCGACGGGCTCGCGGACGATCTGGCCGCCGGCGCCGCCCGGCTGCGGGTGGGCGACCCGCGCGACCCCGCCACCGAGGTCGGCCCGCTGGAGTCCGAGGCGGCGCTTGCCGCCGTGGAGGCCGCCGTGGCCGGCGCCGACGTCCGCGGCGGCGGGCGGGTGGCCAGCCTCGACGGCCCCTACTGGCGCCCGGCGGTGGTGGCCGGCGTGCGCTCCGGCGAGGCGCTGTTCACCGACCCGCCGCCCGGACCGGTGCTCGCCGTGTACGAGGCGGCGAGCGTCGAGGCGGCGATCGCGGTCGCCGCCGGCGCGTCCTCCGTCTCAGTCTGGGCGCGCGACCGCGACCAGGGCGAGCGCGTGGCCCGCCGCCTGTCCGCGCCGCTCACCTGGGTCGGCCGCCACGGCGAGGCGCCGCCCGGCGTGCCCGTCCGGCTGGCCCGCCACACCGTCGCCCGGCAGGTCGAGTCCCGCACCACCTGGGCCCCGGGCGCGTCCCGCCTGGCCGCCGGCCCGCGCACCGTCGCCTCGCTCACCGCGCTGGCCGAGCTGCGCCACGGCCGCGAGTCGCGCCGCTGGGCCGCGCTGCGCACGCTGCTGCGCACGGCGCGCGACTGATGTCGCACGGCCGGCCGGGATCGTGCAACGGCGGGAGGATGGCGGCGACCCCGGGGCGCCCCTAGGGTGGGAGCGATGAGTCCGGACGTCGTGGTCGTGGGCGCGGGGGTCGTCGGGGCGGCGTGCGCGTACCGGCTCGCGGCGGCGGGCGCGAGCGTGCGCATCTGCGAGCGGGCGCACGTGGCCGCGGGGACGTCCGGCGCGTGCGAGGGCAACATCCTGCTGTGGGACAAGGAGCTCGAGCGCGAGCTGCCGCTGGCGCTGCGCTCGGCCGAGCAGTGGGAGCAGCTGGCGCTGGAGCTGCCCGACGACTTCGAGTACGACCGCAAGGGCAGCGTCGTGGTCGCCGAGGACGCGGAGGAGCTGCGGGCCGCGGCGGAGCGCTCGCGCGTGCTGGCCGGGCTGGGCGTGGACGGCGAGGTGCTCGACGCGGACGGGCTGCGCCGCGAGGAGCCGCACGTGGCGCCCGACCTGCCCGGCGGCGTGCTCTACCCGGGCGACGCGCAGCTGGAGCCGCGCCTGGCCACCGCTGCGCTCGCCCGCGCGGCCGTCGCCCGCGGCGCCGTGCTCGCCGCCGGCGAGACGGTCGAGCGGATCGTGCGCGGCGCGGACGGCCGGGTGACCGCGGTCGAGACGCCGGCCGGCCGGATCGCCACGGGCGCCGTGGTCGTCGCCGCCGGCGTGTGGACGCCGGCCCTGCTGGAGACGGCCGGCCTGACCGTCCCGGTCACGCCGCGCAAGGGCCAGGTGGTGGTGCTCGAGCGCTCGCCGGTGCGGTTCCGGCGCAAGCTCAGCGAGGCGGGCTACTTCGCCGCGGTCAAGGCCGACGAGGCCGAGCTGCAGGTGGCGATGGTGGTCGAGTCCACGCCCAGCGGCACGACCCTGCTCGGCTCCAGCCGCCAGCACGTCGGCTTCGACCGCGAGGTCGAGCTGCCGGTCGCCGCGGCCGTCGCCCGCCGCGCCGCGCGGTTCTTCCCCGTCCTGCGCGAGGCGCGGGCGCTGCGCATCTACGCCGGGCTGCGGCCCCTGACCCCCGACCACGTGCCGATCGTCGGCCCGTTCGCCGAGGCGCCCAACCTGTGCGTGGCCACCGGCCACGAAGGCGCCGGGATCGGCCTGGCGCCGGCCACCGCCGAGCTCGTCGCCGCCTGGCACACCGGCGCCCCGCCGCCGCTCCCGCTCGCCTGGTTCTCGCCCGACCGCTTCGCGCCGGTGGAGCTGGCGGCCTCGTGATCGAGCTTTCAGTCGACGGCACGCCGCTGCGCGCGCCCGCCGGCCAGAGCCTCGCCGCCGCGCTGCTGGCCGCGGGCCGCGCCGCCCTGCGGTCCAGCCCCACGGGCGCGCCGCGCGGGCTCTACTGCGGGATCGGCGTCTGCCAGGAGTGCCGGGTGCATGTCGAGGGCCAGGGCGTCGTGCGCGCCTGCGTGACGCCGGTGGCCGCCGGGATGCGGGTGAATACGGGCGTCGGTTAGGCGGGATCGGCGAACGGCTGGCTGGGTGGGGAGGCGAGTGCTCCGGCCGCGTGCCGAGGATGATCGTCGCGGGTGTGCTGGGTTTGTCCCGAACAGCGGTACAAGGCTGGCGCACCTCGACCCTCAGCCGGGGCCCAAGGCCGACCTCCGCCCTACCCAGCAGGCAGTTCGCCGGACCCGCGACGCGGCCCCACGGAGACTCAGTCCCGCATCAACACCGCGAGCGGCACCGGCGCGATCGGCGCGCGCGAGCTGTAGCGGCCGCCGGCCGGCAGCCGGTCGGCGACGAGGCGCTCGCACACGCGGCCCTGGCACGGCCCCTGGCCGCAGCGCGTGACGATCTTGAGCTCCGCAGGCGTCCGCGCGCCGGCCGCGACGGCGGCGTCGACCTCGCCCGCGGTCACGTCCTCGCAGCGGCAGAGCACGGTGTCCGGCGTGGCCAGCGTGGCGAGCCCGGGACGGGGATCGAAGAGGTCGCCGAGGATGCGGGCGAAGTCGGCCGGCTTCTCGCGTCCCGCGGACGACGCGGGCGCCCCGGCGGCGGCGCGGCCGGCGATCTCGCCCTCGACGGTGGCCAGCTCCGCCCCGCCGATGCCCGCAACCTCCCCGGCCACGTAGACGCCGGGCACGCTCGTCTCCATCGCGGCGTCGTGGGCGACCGCGTCGCCGGCCAGATCGCAGCCGAGCGCGCGGGCGAGCTCGGTGTTGGGCACGAAGCCGTATGCGGTGCAGACGGCGTCGACGGCGAAGGTCCGCCCCGTGCCGGGGATCGGGGCCCAGTCGCGCCCGCAGGCGGCCAGCGTGGCGGACTCGACCCGGCCGTCGCCCTCGGCCCGGACGATGACGTGACCCCAGGTCACGCGGCGCACGCGGGCTCGGTAGCCGGCGTAGGCGGCCAGCCGGCCCGCGTGCCGGGCCATCTGCGGCGCGAGGCGCAGCCAGTCGCGCCGGCGCGTGGCCTCGGCCACGGCGACGACCTCGGCACCCTGCGAGGCCAGCTGGCGCGCCACCGGCAGCAGGAACGGCCCCGCGCCGGCCAGCAGCACGCGCCGGCCCGGCAGGACGCCCTGGCCCTTCGCCAGCGCCTGCGCGCCGCCCGCGGTCAGCACGCCCGGCAGCGTCCAGCCCGGGAACGCCACCGGCCGGTCATACGCGCCCGTGGCCAGCACGATCGCCTTGGCCTCCACCCGCCAGGGCGGGCCGTCGACCAGCAGGGTCCCCGGCGGCTCCCCGGCCCACACCGAGCGCCCGGACAGCACGCGCACCGTCGTCGCCGCCAGCGCGCGCAGCGCGTGCTGCCCGGCCCGCGGCAGCGTCTCGGCGCCGGCGTCGTAGCGCCGCCGCCAGATCTGCCCGCCCGGCATCCCGTAGGCGTCGATCAGCACCACGTCCGCCCCCGCGCGCCGGGCCGCCACGGCCGCGGCCAAGCCGGCCGGGCCGGCGCCGGCCACCGCCACGTCGCACGCCAGGCTCATCGCACGAGGCCCGTCCCGCCGCAGCCGGAGAGGAGTAGGACGGCTGCGGCGGCGACGGGCCTCATGGCTGGGTGGTGGACAGCGTGAACGTCAGGGTCTTGGCGTAGGTGCCGGTGCGCAGCGCGTCGCCGGACGCGATCGACTGCCGGAAGTCGACCGAGACCGGGTCGTGCGACGCCGGCCCCGGCCACGTCCGCAGCGCCGCCGGCGTGCCCGACACCGGCGCATACGCGCCGCCGGACTTCGCCTGCAGCGCCTGCGGCATGACGAACGCGCCGTTGACCAAGTGGCCCGGCGCGGTCGCCGACGGGTCGGAGACGCTCAGCATCGCGTCGCCCGCCGTGGACACCACGTCCACCGGGGTGGACGCGAAGTAGTCGCGGGCCACGCCGGGCTGGAAGGCCCCGAAGGAGGCCGGCGCGCCCAGCGACAGCGACAGCGTCGCCGGCACCGTGCCGCCGACCGTCGCCTGCCCGCACGTGGCGGTGGAGGTCACCGACGGGTCGCTCACCGACGTCGCGGTCAGCGTCACCGTGTCGGACCCGCTGCCCGGCGTGATGTACACCGGCACCGAGAAGCTGTCGCCGAACTTCGCCGTCCCCAGGTCGTTGCGCAGGTACGCCTGCCAGCCCGTGCCCGAGGCGGACGCCGAGAGCCGGTAGACGTCGGAGTCGAACGACGCCGTCTCGTCCTGCGGGTGCAGGGCCGGGTCGGTCGGCGCGTTCACGCCCGTGTTCTTCACCGTGAACGTGCACACGCCGTCGCCGGCGGTCGAGCCGGTGATCGCCACGCCGCGCTGCTGCGGCCCCGCGCCCGCCGGGTTCTGGATGCCCAGCTCGTAGTGCAGGATCCCGCCGGCGTCGTAGTGGCGGTCGATCACGTAGAAGTGCAGGCCGTTCGGGCCGTCGACGTACTCGTTGGCCGAGCCCGAGTCGGTCCCCGCGTGGAACAGCGCGTCATTGAGCTGGCGGTAGTCGGCCACGGTGCGCATGACCGGCGTGCCGTCCGGGCGGTTGAAGTCGACCTGGCCGATGTCCTGCGGGTGGGCGTCCTCGACCCAGGTGAAGCAGTTGTAGCCGCACTGCGAGCCCTCGGTGCCGCGCGAGCCCGGGTTCCAGGCCTTGTTCTTGGCGATCAGCACGCCGCTGTCGGGCTCGAAGGAGCCGTAGCCGATCCGCTGCACGGTCTCCAGCGAGTAGTTCGTCCAGCGGCCGCTCGGCCCGCCGCCGTCGCACAGCGGCTGGGTGTTGACGTCGCAGGCGGGCTCGTGATCGACCGGCGACGCCCCGTCCAGGAAGACCTGCACGCCGGCCCGCGAGCCCGGCGGCAGCGGGTCGGCGTTGACCGCGCGGGCGATCACGTCGGTGACCGCCAGCCCGGACTTCGCCAGCCCGTCGCGGTTGAGGCGCAGCACCGAGGAGGGCGGTACGAAGCCCATGCCGACCTTGGAGCGCAGCGTGTGCTCGGCGCCCATCGAGGCGCCGTCCTGGGCCGGCACCTCCCAGCGGTTGTGCGGGCCCCCGGGCCCGTTGAACGAGCCGCGGTCCATCATGTCCCACGGCCCCGAGCCCACGCGGTGGTAGGGCGTGACGTACGGGTTGTTGTTGTTGTCGCCGACGTTGAAGAGGTGATGGCTGAGCTCGTGGGTGATCGTCCCCGAGCTCTCGCCCTGGCGGATCGACGACTCGCCCCACATCTGCTCGCCGGCGAACCAGGAAGTCCAGGGCACGTAGCGGCTTCTCACCCAGTTGGGCAGCAGCGGGTTCGGGTTGCCCCAGATCGCGCGCGGGATGGAGTCCTGGTCCTGGAACTTCATCTCGCCGAACTCCTGCCAGACCGACGTCTCGTCGTAGCCGGCGTACATGAACAGGTGCACCGTGGCCCCGCAGTTGTCGTTGCCGCACCCGTCGTTCTGCTGCCAGAGGTTCGCCGCGTCGCGGTCGAAGTTCGTGTTCATGCAGTCCTGCAGCGGCGTGCCGTCGGGCACGGTGACCGAGTCGGTGAAGGTGATGTGCGTGCCGTCGGGGACCGCGGCGACGTGGTGCGTGGTGCGCATGGCGACGGCCGGGAACGTCACGTCGTCGCCCACGTAGTAACGCGACGCGTCCGCCACGGCGATCGTCGCCCCCGACTGCGCACCAGTCGTGGTGGTCTGCGACGGGCAGCCGGTGGTCACGTCGTTGTGGTTCTGGCCGATGTCGTCGAGCCCGTACTGGTAGAGGTTCTTCGGCATCCGGTAGGGCCCGTAGGTCTTGACGTCGGTGACGCCGACCTTGCCGCCGGACTGCTCCATCCAGTAGCCGTTGATCGTCTGGTAGTCGTTCAGCGCTTCGGGCTTCGTGTAGAAGTCGGCGTAGAACTTCGGCACGTCCTGGCGCGCGACCGGATCGACCTGCGGGTTGCCGAACGGGTCGCTGCCCTTCGGCTGGGTGATGACGAACGGCTGGTCCGGGAAGTCGAACGCCACGACCGCGAGCGTGACCTTCGTGGTGGTCGGGACGGCGCCGTTGGTCGCCCAGTCGATCCCGGGGATCGCGTGGTAGTCCGAGTCCGTCATGGTCTGCTGGTCCTGCACCTGCTGCGGGTCCAGCGGCGGCGGCGGGCCGGCGGCCCGGGCGGACGCGGGCACGGCGAGCACGGCCACGCAAGCGACGATCAGCCAGTTCCTGAACACCCCGACCTCCCCCATTCGACCCTGCACCGCACCCTACGAGCGGGGCGCGGGGCGAGTCATCAGGCAGATGTCGGGAAGCCGGGCGCCGGGCTTCGACCGCCGCGCAGTGCGGGATGGATCCCGAGCAGCCGGGCGAGCTTGAGCGAGGCGTGCAGCGCCAGGCGGTCGTCGCCCTTGCGCAGGCTCGCGCCGGTCAGCGCCTCGATGCGCTGCAGCCGGTAGTAGAGGCTCGCGCGGTGCAGGAACAGCGCCTCGGCCGTGAGCTTGGTGTCGCAGCCGTTGTCCAGGTAGGTCTCCAGCGTGGCCACCAGCGCGTCGGAGGCCTGCTGGGCGAACAGCCGCGGCAGCCCGGGGTGCAGCAGCGCCTCGGCGCCGGGCGACTCGACGGCCTGCGCGAGCATCCGGTAGGCGCCGAGGTCGGCCCAGCCCGCGGGCGAGGGGTGCTCGGGCGCGCACGCGGCCACCTGCATGGCCAGCCGGGCGTGGTCGTGGGCGCGGTGCGCGTCGGTCAGGTGCTCGCACGGCTCGCTGTGGCCGATCACCACGTGGTCGAGCGTGCGCTCGAGCGCGTCCTGGGCGCGCCGGGCCAGCTCGGCCAGGCCGCCCGTGCGCTGCAGGTGGGCGTCCAGGGCGACCAGCAGCAGCCCGTGGTCGCCGCGCACCACGCTGAGCGAGTGGCGGGCCGGCAGCCCGCGGCGGAACTGGTCGACCGCGAGGCCGAGCCGGGCCTTGTCGGCCGGGGAGAGCTCGGCGTCCTCCGAGCAGCGCAGCGCGAGCACGCCCACGCTGCCGGCGACGAACAGGTCCTCGGCCACCAGCTCGTGCGCCGCGTGCTCGCGCGCCGCCGCGTCCGGGCCGAGCAGCTCCTCCAGCGCCCGCCGCTCGAGCTCGCGCCGCGGCCGCTCGAGCTCCTCGCGCCGGTACATCGCCTCGCCGATCTCGGTCGCGCAGCGCTCCGCCAGCTCGGTGTCCTCGCCGCTGAGGGTCGCGTCGGCGTCGATCAGCCACAGGTAGCCGAACAGCACGCCCTGGCAGCGAATCGGGACGCACACCCGCGACTGCAGGCCGAGCTCGGGGCGCGGCGCGGTGCGCACGGGCTCGGTGGCGTGGGCGATGCCCTGCGAGAAGTGCGCGTCGCGCACGGCCCGCGGCGTCTCCCGGGTGAGGATCGCCGTGCGGCGGACCTCGTCGTCGGAGCCCTGGCTCGGGCTGTAGGCCAGCAGGCGAAGGCCGGCGTCGTCGACGAGGACCGAGCGCAGCAGTTCCGCGCTCAGCTGCTCGACGAGGGCCTGCACCTCGTCATCGCGCGCGGGCATATACGACGGAGAGTAACTAGAGGGCAAAGCCCGCAGGGAACGGGTCCTCGGCGTCCAGCAGGTACTGGCCCATGCCGGTGATCCAGGCGCGCCCGGTGATCTCCGGGACGATCGCCGGCAGCCCCGCGACGGTCGTCTCGGCGACGGGCCGGCCGGTGAAACGCGTGCCGATCACCGACTCGTTGACGAACGTCTCGCCGATCCGCAGCTCGCCGCGGGCGTGCAGCTGGGCCATCCGCGCGCTCGTGCCCGTGCCGCAGGGCGAGCGGTCCAGCCAGCCCGGGTGGATCGCCGTCGCGGCGCGGGCGTCGGCACCGTCGCGGCCCGGCTCGTGGAAGACGACGTGGCGGCAGCCGGCGATCCGGGCGTCCTCGGGGTGCTCCGGCCGGTCGTGAGCGTTGATCGCCGCCATCACGCGCAGCCCGGCGTCGATCAGCTGGAGCGAGCGCGCGGGGTCGACGACCAGGCCGGCGTCCGCCGCCGGCGTGAGCGCGTAGAAGTTGCCGCCGAACGCCATGTCATAGGCGATCGTCCCCAGGCCCGGGACCTCGACGCTGCGGTCGCGGGCCAGCAGGAAGGACGGCACGTTGCGCAGGGTCACCGAGCGCGCGCGGCCGCCCTCCACCCGCACGCGCGCCTCCACCAGCCCGGCGGGGACGTCGAGTTTCACCACGGTCTCCGGCTCGGTGACCTCGACCATGCCGGTCTCCACCAGCACCGTGGCCACGCCGATCGTCCCGTGCCCGCACATCGGCAGGCAGCCGCTGACCTCGATGAACACCACGCCCCAGTCGGCGTCTGCGCGAGTTGGCGGTTGCAGGATCGCCCCCGACATCGCGCCGTGGCCGCGCGGCTCGCGCATCAGCAGCAGCCGCAGCTCGTCCATGTGGGCCTCGAAGTGGAGCTTGCGCTCCAGCATCGTGGCGCCGGGGATCGGTCCGACGCCGCCGGTGACGACGCGCGTCGGCATCCCCTCGGTGTGGGAGTCGACCGCCGCGAAGTAGCGGGCGGCCCTCACGTGAGTACGCCGCGGAGCACCGCGAGCGCGTCCTGCAGCGCCGCCTGCTCGGGGGCGGTGAGCGGCAGCCGCGGCGGGCGCGTGGCGCCGCCGGCGAAGCCGACCGCGTCCTGGCCGGCCTTGAAGTACTGGACGAGCTTGGGCGTCATGTCGAAGCGGGCGATCGGGAGGATCCGACGGTACACCGCCCGCGCGCCCTCCAGGTCTCCCGCCTGGGTGCGGTCGTAGAGCTCGACGGTCTCGCGCGGCGCGACGACGCCGACGCCGGTCACCCAGCCGGTCGCGCCCGCGGCGAAGCCCTCGAGCGCCCAGTCGTCGCCGCCCACCAGGACCTCGGCGTCGATGCCGGCGTGCAGCAGCGCCGGGATGCGGCGGGCGTCGCCCGAGCACTCCTTGATCGCCGCCACGCCCTCGACCTCCTCGCAG